>CADBRP010000001.1 GCA_902797095.1 uncultured Eubacteriales bacterium
AGAGGCTTACGGAGGCCGGAGAGAGCGGATCATCAGCCTGATGACTGATGAGGCGCCTGCCGGAAGAGAGGAAAAAGCAGATCGAAGTTCCGGAAGGACCCGTCAGAAGGATTCTGAGAAGGCGAAACTGCCGCGCGTCTCCCTGCGCGGAAAAGCTAGGCCGGATACAAAGGACTCCGGATCAGAGTCTTCCGGTGAGCGGGAGACAAAGACACGCCGCAGAGATACAGCTCCTGTGGACGCTGCTCCTGTGGTGGTCGATACATATGATCCGCCCTCAGAGAAACTTACGAACCGCGAGGCTTCCGAAAGCACTCTGCAGCAGGATGATTTCAATGAAGGCTATATCGGTGAGAATTATCAGTTCCCGTCTCCGGATCTACTGAAGAAGGGGACCAGAAACTCAAGAAGCCGTGCGGATACGGAGAATGAGCTCCGGGCAAAGGCCGTCAAGCTGGAGGAAACGCTTCACAGCTTCGGTATTTCAGCGTCAGTAACGAATGTATCTCAGGGACCGGCGGTCACACGCTATGAGGTGCATCCGGACAGCGGCGTGAAGGTCAAGGGAATCAAGAGCCTGGCGGATGACATCGCGCTGAATATGGAGGCGAAGAGCATCCGTATCGAAGCGCCGATCCCGGGCAAACCCGCTGTGGGAATAGAAATCGAAAACGACCGCATCAACATGGTCACGGCAAGGGAAATCATTGAATCCCAGGCGTTCAGGAACGCCGAGTCAAAGATCAGCTTCGCCGTCGGAAAGGATATCGCGGGCAAAGCCATCGTCGCAGACCTGAAGTCCATGCCGCATCTGCTGATCGCGGGATCCACGGGATCCGGAAAGAGCGTCTGCATCAACGTTATCATCACCAGCATTCTGTACAAGGCGCGGCCGGATGAGGTCAAGCTGGTGCTGATCGACCCGAAGGTGGTTGAACTGTCCAATTACAACGGGATCCCGCATATGCTGATCCCTGTTGTGACAGAACCTGCCAAGGCCGCGGCCGCGCTGAACTGGGCGGTAGCTGAAATGGATGAGCGTTACCGCAAATTCGCGGATCTCTCATGCCGTGATCTGGAAAGCTACAATAAGAAGGTCCAGATGAAGAAATATCAGGTGGTGGACGGTGAACCGCAGCGTCCGATGCCGCAGGTCGTCATCGTGATCGATGAGCTGGCGGACCTGATGATGGCGGCGCCCTCTCAGGTGGAGGATTCGATCTGCCGGCTGGCGCAGAAGGCGAGAGCCGCCGGCATGCATCTGATCGTCGCGACGCAGAGGCCTTCAGTAGATGTCATCACGGGCGTCATCAAGGCGAACATACCTTCAAGGATCGCTTTTGCCGTATCCTCTCAGGTGGATTCCCGTACGATTCTGGATATGGTCGGCGCGGAAAAGCTGGTAGGAAAGGGCGATATGCTCTTTAATCCCCTTGGAAGCGGAAAGCCCATCAGAGTGCAGGGCGCGTTCATATCTGACAGTGAAGTAAACCGGGTGATCGACTTTGTCCGCTCGCAGGTGGATGAAGCGGAGTACTCCGAGTCCGTACTGGATAAGATCGAAAAGGCGAACATTCCTGACGCGGAGCGTGATGAGCGCGACGATGGTGACGAGCTTCTTCCGGATGCCATAGAGCTCGTGGTAAGCGCGGGCCAGGCGTCGGTATCCATGCTTCAGCGGCGGTTCAGAATCGGATATAACCGCGCGGCCAGGATCATCGATATGATGGAGGAACGCCAGATCATAGGCCCTTCAGAAGGGAGCAAGCCCCGGAAGGTTCTGATTTCAGAGGAGGATCTGCGTCTGCTTCAGGAAGGCTCTGAAGGAGTCGCGGCGGAAGCGGATGCCGAAGAACAGATGTAAAGAAACAGGATATGAAAGATATTGTTGACGTAAAACTTTATATTGACACCCTTGGGTGCCCCAAGAATTTCAACGATTCGGAGGGAGCGGCCGGAATCTGGGAACTGGCCGGGGGAAGGACGACAGATGATCTCGCCGAGGCTGATGTCATTCTGGTGAATACCTGCGGGTTTATCAATGACGCGAAAAAGGAATCCATTGACCGCATTTTCGAGATGATGCGCTTCTGCGATCTGCGGGAGGAGGAAGGGACTCCGCGTCCGCTTCTGTGCGTCAGCGGCTGCCTCAGTCAGCGTTACAGCATGGAGCTGTACGAAGAGATGCCGGAGGTGGATCTTCTGATCGGAGTCAATGAATATGAGGAGCTTCCGGATCTGATCGGAGAGCTTATAGAAAGCAAAAATGAACAAAGCGGCGGGGGGAAACCTGTAAAGAGGAGCCCGTACTGCTGCGGCGCGCCGGAATCGTTTACGGAGTTTTCAGCGAGAAAGCTGCCGGAGAATCCGTATACCGCCACGCTTCGTATCGCGGAAGGCTGCAATAACCGGTGCGCCTACTGCGTGATACCTCAGATCAGGGGCGAATACCGCAGCCGGCCGATGGAGGCCGTGGTTGAAGAGGCGGAGCGCCTCGCGGAAGCGGGATGCAGAGAGCTGATGCTGATCGCGCAGGACGTGACAGGGTACGGAAGGGATCTCTACGGAAAACTCATGCTTCCGGAACTGCTGAGAAGACTCTGCCGTGTGGACGGCATCCGGTGGATCCGCCTCATGTACTGCTATGAAGATAAGATAACTGACGAGCTGATCGAGGTGATCGCGGCAGAAGAAAAGATCTGCCGCTATATTGATATTCCGCTCCAGCATATCTCTGACAGCGTGCTTCGGGGCATGCGCCGCAGATCAACTGGCGAGGGGATCAGAAACACCATCTCGCGTCTCAGGAAGGCTGTCCCGGACATTCATATCCGGACCACCTTTATAACAGGATTCCCCGGCGAGACTGAGGATGATTTCGCTGAGCTGCTGGAATTCGCCGAGAGCGCGAAATTTGAAAGGCTGGGCGTCTTCGCGTATTCCCGGGAGGAGGGGACTCCGGCAGGCGATCTTCCTGATGAGATGCAGGTGGATGAGGAGATCAGGGCTCAGAGAGCCGATGATATCATGCGCAGGCAGATAGATATCTCCAGGGAGATCAATGAGAAGAAAGTCGGGCAGTGCCTTGAGGTCATCGTGGACGGCCGCGATGAAGCAGGCGCCTGGATCGGCAGGACG
>CADBRP010000002.1 GCA_902797095.1 uncultured Eubacteriales bacterium
ATAATCCCCATTTCCGAAAACACAACCGCGGGCTGCGTGAAGCTCGCGTCAAATCGCGGAATTTCGCGCGCCCCGGGAATGCGCCGGCCGAGGGGATGCGTCGGTCCAGAATGGCCCCGCATGCGCCGCCGGTATGCTCCAGCTCCGGCGCGGTCTCGCATGCTCAGGCCCCGGAAATGCTCCAGCTCGGCATGCTCCAGCCCCGGCGCGGTCTCGCATGCTCAGGCCGGCATGGATCTGGCATGGCTCCTGCAGTCGGGCTTCCAAAAATGTTTCGAATTCATGATTTTTTGGAAGACAGCTTCCAAGATTGCTTTAGATGATCGTTTTCTTGGAAGAAGGATCAATAAGTTCTGTGTTTTCTTGCTCAGTTCCTTCCACAAAAGCAGGAATCAAGTGATATTTTGGAGGTTTTCAGCATATGCGCTTCCAAGATATTATTATATGCGAGCAGTTTTGGAAGAGGCCTTCCAAGAATGCTCCGTTATAGAATACTTTTGGAAGGGAGCTTCCAAAAAAGATCCGATTCGCAATAATTTTGGAAGCTGGGACAGATTTCACTGCCCGGCGCGGGGCAAAAGAAAAAGCCGCCGCGCGGATCACAATGGATCTGCGCGGCAGCCTCGTTTCATATAGCAGTTTCACCCGGCGGCCCGGCGCTCAGACCCGCCCAGCGCCTTGAAGCCCGCCAGACCGGCAACCCGAAGCCCGGCGGCCCGGCGTTCCAATCCGCCCGCCCGACGCTCAGACCCGCCTGGTGCCCAGACCGGCAGCCTACCGGCCCGCCAGCCCGCAAGCGGTATCAACCGCAGTGCCTATTCCTCGGTATCGGGAACTTCCTCGGGCTGAGCCTGATCGGAGGAATCTGTTTCGTCTGTGGCAGCAGGTTCCTCGCCGGATTTGAGGATCTCGACCTTGCCTCCGTTGTTGGAGGAGACCCAGCCGATCCAGGTTTTGCCCGGGTTCAGCTTGGCCTGAACGACGACCGGCTTGGCCGGCTTTTCTTCGCCGTCCTTGTCTTTGTCTTTCTTTTCGGCGGCTTCAGCATCGGCCTTTTCCTGAGCGGCCTTGGTGGCCTCGACGTCGATCAGGTAGAGCTTGCGGTCCTGGATCTTCCATTCGATATCCTTGACAGTGCCCTGGCTGATCAGGCTTCCTTTGCCTCCGCCCAGCGCGTAGTCGCAGTAGGTGACGCTGGAACCGCTGCCCTGATAGTCGAGCTTTTCGATGTATTCCGTTTCATCCCAGAGGATCAGCAGGTTGTCACGGACGAGATTGTTCTGGAAGTTGTCGGTGTGATAAAGCTTGTCCTCCGCGTTATAAGTCCAGACGGTGGTCTCCCAGTCGGTGCGCTTGGAGTAATCCACGCGTACTTCGTCCGCCGGGGTCTCGCTCATCGGAGCGGCCGTTTCGTTGAACTTCAGCTTGGTGTAGCCGGCCTTTCTGGGCTTGTGGCGGCAGCCGTACTCGTCGATGGCGGCGCCGACCTTGTCGCCGTAGATGATGCCGGTGTGCTCGGAGGATACCGGTCTTGAAAAGTCTCTGTCGTAGAGGCCGCATTCATTTGTGAAGGACATCTGGTTGATGTGGTCAACAACGTCCTGCTTGAACACTTCCCTCGCGCCGACGTAATCACCCTTCGAATGGCTCTGTCCCCAGTGGATGAAGATCGCGTCGAACAGCTCCGAGAAACGGATGTAAGGCGGACGCGCGCTTCTCATGGGACCGATCTGCGCGGGGAGCTTTTTATGATCCGTGTAGAACCAGAGCGTTCTGGTGATGCCGCCCTCGACCTCTCCTTCCAGAATGATGTCGGGGGAGTACTTCTCATCGTCCATTCCCCACTGCGGTCTCGCGGCAGGGGAGTTCTCAACGACGATGGCGATCGGACGGCGTTCGAGCGCCTCGGCGTCGAAGCCCTGGTCTGTCGTGATGCCGGTCAGCGGGTCGATGACGGGCTTCGGCGGTTCCTCAGCCTTCGGTTCAGGCTGTGTGCCGGAGCCGCACGCGCAGAGTCCGACTGCTATTCCCGCTGCCACGACCAGCGCGGGCAGTAAAATTTTAATCAGTTTTTTCGTTTTCATAAGTTCCTTCTCCTGTTGGCGGAATGCCTGTTTCGTAATTATCGGCTCTTCCAGTCGTTACAGTATACCAGAAAATGCCCTGCTTTTGCATAAAGCTTTGTCATTTTCGCAAAATCAGAGGCGTCCGCCGCCGCCAGAACAAAAAAAGCGCCGGAAATTGGCTTTATCCGAAAATTAAATATTGGCCCTTTCGAATGGGCCATTTTTAGTATATCCTTATGCTGAGGAGATTTTGCGGACGAAAGTTGAGAGAAGTTATGAGCATATTTGGTTTACTTTCAGAAAAGCAGGTTTTCGGGGAGACGCCATCCGCGGTGATCGCGGCGGCCGGGGCCGCGTGCGAAGCGACGGATTACGCGGTGCTTTCGGGGGCTGACGTAAACGCGGAAGGGGCCGGCAAATGGCATCTGTCTTCCGCGGCCGGATACGGCGATGTGTGCGTTGCCGGTTACGACGGGACCCGTAAGGTGGCGTATGCCCAGGCTTCCGCCAGCATCAGGCCGGTCATGGAGTGTCCGGACGCCGGAGCGCTTAAGGCTCTTGGCGCGAAAACAGCGGCGGACATCACCGGACTTACGGAGGCGGAATACGGGGAATACCCCCAGGACGCGGCTTCCAGAGAGCTTTCTGGGGAGCTGGACAGGGAACTGTCCTACGCGAGGCTCAGAAGGACCGGGAAGACTTTCGACGGACAGTACACGGAGTACATATATAACGAGAGGAAGTTCATCCGGGCGTCGTACATTTCCGAAGCGCCCCATACCCTTTCAAACGGCCGGACATGCAAGACGGACGACCAGGTATGGATCGAGGTGCTTCCGGTAAAATGGCTTTTTGACGAAGAGGCCG
Source organism: uncultured Eubacteriales bacterium (assembly GCA_902797095.1). Taxonomy (GTDB): domain Bacteria; phylum Bacillota; class Clostridia; order Peptostreptococcales; family Anaerovoracaceae; genus Lentihominibacter. The sequence continues at coordinate 2,934 of CADBRP010000002.1, forward strand.
GACTTCTCGTCAGCAGAAGGATCCTGGCGGCCGGGATCAGCTACTGCGCCGGCGGATTCTATGACGGCGATTTTGCAAAGTCAGGGGCGTACGCGTTTCTGAACGGAAGCTTTGCCCGGGACCTTGTTCCCAGCGAGGTGAGGGAGATGACGGAGGAAGAAAGGAAACAATACGAGGCGGATATGAAACAGGCAGAGAAAAGGAACAACCCGTTCGGCCTGGAGTTCGGACAGGTCAGTGAAGAGGATATCATCAGAGGCGCGATCGAAAGCGATATCGCGGTTTTCCTGCACGGACCCTCCTCGGAGGGAAAGAGCGCCAGAGTCAAGCAGATCGACCCGACCTGCGAGATCATCTATCTCAGAAACGCCACTCCGGACAGCCTGAACGGAAGAAGCGTATACAACCAGTCGACAGGCGAGATGATCGACATCCCGCCGACATGGTACAAGAAAGTAAAGGAAAAATGCGAGAAAGAACCGGATAAACTCCACGTGGTATTTTTCGACGAGATCAACAACGCGCTGCCGAGCATCCAGGGCATGGCCTTCAACATCGTTCTGGACCGGGAGGTAAACGGACTGTGGAAGCTTCCGGACAACGCCCGGGTAGTGGCGGCCGGAAACGATATGCAGGACTCCATCGCGGCGAACCAGATCGCGGCGCCGTTCTTCAACCGGTTCGCGCATGTATATATCAACACGACTACGGAAAAATGGCTGAAATGGGCGAAGAAGAACAAGATCCATCCCGCCATCTATTCCTATATCGCATACAAGAGGGGCGAGACATTGAGAAGCAGTTACGACGGCGTGAAGCCCAACGCGGACCCGAGAAAATGGGAGATGGCGTCAAAGATGCTTTACGCGACGGGCCGTCCGGAGATGCTCCGGGCGCTGATCGGCGAGGATATCACGGATGAATTCGTGCAGTTCTGCAACCAGCCGGTCATCACCCTTGAGGACGTCCTCGCGGGGGATTACACGCAGCGTGAGATCGATAACCTGAACACGGCGGAACGGTACGCCACGACGATGGGCCTTTCGCAGGTCGAGGACAAAGACATCGAGGTCGTCAGGGAATTCGTCACAAAGCTCGGGGAGGAATTCCGCGCAATCTTTGAATCTCTGGCAGCTCCGGGAGAACAGAAATGAGTTTTGATATCGCGGCTTTAAAAAGAAGAACGGTCGCCAGATATCCTTTTTTCGGAAGTGTCGCCGCCGGCGTGGAATACGAGGAGTCGGAGC
>CADBRP010000003.1 GCA_902797095.1 uncultured Eubacteriales bacterium
ACTCAAGCCGAAGAACCTGTCCAGATGTCTGGAAGACTCCGGTACGATCACATCCAACTTCTTCCCGTGGAATACATGCGGCGCGACAATGCGTTCCTTCCTGGGTGTAGGAAGCGGATACATCCCGTTCGCTGTACTGAACTGGATCAACCCGCTGATCTCCATGTTCTACGGAGTTATCGGATTCTCGATGGAAGAGATGACAGACGAAGAATACCAGAAGGTTCTGGAAGAGAGAGAAGCAGAAAAGCAGGCTGCTCTCGCTGCTGCGGAGGCATAAATCTCAAGCACAGACTGTTAGTCAGATACACCGCAGAGCGGCGCCCACGGGCGCCGCTCTTTTTCATGCTGTCATTGAAAGAGCCGGATGCCTGTGGTAAAATATAATCATAAAAAACAACAGAAGGAGGGCTCATTTATGAAAGTAATCATAACTGGCAAAAACTATACTCCGAGCGATAAGCTGAAGGAGACCATCGAAAAGAAATTTGAAAAGCTTGACAAGTATTTCTCCAACGAGATCACCGGCAATGTCATGGCGATCAGGGAAAAGGCAGGCTACAAGGTGGAATCCACGATCAATGCCAACGGAACGATCTTCCGCGCTGAGGTCAAGGCGAACGATCCGTATGACTGCGTAGACAGATGCATTGAGAAGCTCTCAAGTCAGATGTCCAGATTCAAGACGAAGCTGCAGAAGAAGCACAAAGGACAGAAGGCTGTAGACTTCGCTGATATCCCCGCATTTGAGGAACCGGAGGAAGAAATCCATGTAGTCAAGAGAAAGAGATTCCAGCTGACGCCGATGACCGTAGATGAAGCGATCGTCCAGATGGAGCTGCTGGAGCACAATTTCTTCATCTTCCTGAATATCGAAACAGACGCGGTCAATGTCGTATACCGCAGAGAGGATGAAGGCTACGGACTTTTGGAAACAACCTACTGATAACACAGGACCCGGGCTGCCTTTGCGTGAAGGCCTGAATCCGGGGCTCTGTAAAAAGGAGGATCCCAATAACTGCCGCTTCGGGAGAGGCGGCAGTTTTTTCGTGCCTGAAAGGCGGAAGAATATTGAAACGAAGGCGCTTTTTCTGTAGAATAAGTATGTAGTAATGTAATTAGTTGCAGGGAGACTGTAAGTGCAGGAATTTTTTCATAACATTTTTACTGAAATCGGCATCGTTGATGTCATAGATATATTGATCGTAGCGTATGTGGTCTATAAGATCCTCGGATTTATCGTGCAGACAAGGGCGGTTCAGATCCTGAAGGGCGTAGTCGTTCTGTTCGTCGCCCTGGCGGTATCCGATCTGCTAAATCTGTACACTCTGAACTGGCTCTGCAAAGGCGCGGTGGCAATGGGCGCGGTGGCGATCCTGATCGTATTCCAGCCGGAACTGAGGCGCGCTCTGGAGGCCATGGGACGCGGCAGCTTCATGAGGCCGACGAGATTCCAGGATGACAAGGAGAAGGTCAAGCAGGATATCAACCAGATCGTCCGGGCGCTGGACGGATTCTCCGCGGATCATGTAGGAGCGCTTATCGTTTTTGAAGGGGAGACCCGGCTGGAGGATATCGTCGAGACCGGAACGGTTCTGGACGCGGCGATCTCAGAACGCCTGCTGGGCAATATTTTCTACGAAGGCTCGCCGCTTCATGACGGAGCGGTCATCATCAGGGACGGCAAGATTCACGCCGCCGGGTGCGTTCTTCCGCTTACCGGCATCCAGAATGTCGACAGCATCGGCAAGAACCTCGGAACGAGGCATCGGGCGGGAATCGGAATCACGGAGCATTCCGACGCAGTGGTTCTGATCGTATCCGAAGAGACCGGAATCATCTCGATGTCCAGAAACGGCCAGCTGGAGCGTTATCTGGACCGCAAGACCGTGGAAAAGCTGCTTCTTGACTTCTATCTCAAAGGCAGCGACTTCGGCGAGCGCATGGAGAAGGTGCCCTGGGCGAAGGGGCTGTTTACCCGCATGAAGCAGCAGAACGAGATCAAGGACAAGGTCAGGAAACGCGGCATGAACGATATGGATTCCACCCAGGAGCTTCCGAAGGAGGAAATCAGAAAGGAAGCGCGCAGGTTCACATCGCGTACGATGGATCTGAAGGACCTGAAGGATCTGACAAGAGAGGAGGGGGAACACAGGAATGCTCAGCAGTAAACGTGTTCAGGCGATTCTTTCTCTTGTGATCGCGGTAGCGCTTTGGATGTTTGTCATGGGAACGGTGGACCCGCAGATCACCTACACGGTGCGCAGTATTCCCGTTGAGAAGATCAACGAGGACGTGCTGGAGGAGCTGAATCTTTCCGCGACGCTGGAGAAGCCGGAGACGGTGGATGTCCAGCTGAGGGGAAAGCGCTCCGATGTGAATGAGGCGAAGAAGGGCAAGATCAGGGCGACGGTCGATGTTTCAAACTGCGATTACGGAAAGAATGAAGCGGAGATCAATATCGTCCTGCCGGACAAGGTGACCGGCGTGATCGTCGATGACATATCATACGAAACAGCGATATTTACGGTCAAATGACCGCAAAATACATGAAAAGCAGTTAGCAGGAAAGGAGTAATCATATGGGAATGTTCTTTCTGATCATTCTGATCATCATCGTTGTCATCGTGGTCGGATGCATTTCAGGCTATAACGGTCTGGTACGTGGAAGGAACACCGTGGAGGAGGCTTTCTCCACGATGGATGTTTATCTTAAAAAGAGGTTTGACCTGATTCCGAATCTGGTGGAGTCGGTGAAGGCGTACGCCGCCCATGAAAAGGACACGCTGCAGGCTGTTGTGGCCGCGAGAGGCCAGATCCAGTCCGCGGGAACCGCTGCGGAGCGTATGAACGCGGAGAATGAACTGACAGGCACCCTGCGGTCCCTGTTCGCGGTAGCGGAGGGCTATCCCGACCTGAAGGCGAACCAGAACTTCATGGATCTGCAGAATCAGCTGAAGAAGGTCGAGGAGGACATCGCCAACGCGAGAAAGTACTATAACGGCAGCGTCAAGGCGTACAACAACAAGTGCCAGACCTTCCCGTCCAGCATTATCGCAAGCATGTTCCACTTTGAGCCCCGGACCATGTTCGAGGTTTCCCGTGAAGAAGAGAGAGAAAATGTCAAGGTCGAGTTCTGATCATCTGCAAAAGCAGGACAGACTTTGCAGACGCGGGATGAGAACCGCGGCAGCTGTGCTGATGCTCATGCTGCTGGTATTTATGATGCCTGTATGCGCGTTCGCGGACGAGGGGGGATTTACCACTCCCGCGTATAACGTGGATGTCAATGTGGGTGAAAATCATGTCATCCATGTTTCCGAGGAGATAAACGTTGATTTCTACCAGTCCCGCCACGGGATATACCGTTACATCCCGGACGGCGGAAAGTACTACGGGATCAGCAATATCCGCGTGCAGGGATATGATTACGAGGTCTATTCCGAAGGAGACAGCGAGGTCGTCAAGATCGGAAACCCCAACTATACCGTTTACGGACAGCAGGTCTACAGAATCAGCTATGACATAGTGGGGTACAAAGACGATGACAGCACAAAGGACATGCTGTCCATGAACCTGATCCCCACCGGATGGAACTCCGCGATCGACTCTGCCAGCGTGACGATGACTCTGCCGAAGGCGGTGAAGGAGATCCGGACGTATTCCGGGCAGTACGGCGACACTTCCTCTGAAGGATACTTCAGGACTTCTTTCGACGGGACGGAATACAAAGCCGTTTCCGACGGCTGGCTTCCCCAGGGAGTCGGGCTGACGGTCAGCGCGGATCTGCCTGAAGGTTACTGGGTCAATCCCTACACCAGGGACAGCGCGCTTCCGAAGATCTGCGGAGGAATCGGGATCATGGGCGTTCTGATGCTGCTCCTCTGGTTCCTCGTGGGAAGAGACGACCCTGTCATCCGCACGGTGGAATTCTATCCGCCGGAGGATATGGATCCTCTGGAGGTCGCGTATATCGCCAACAGCGCGGTAAGCACGAGGGACATTCCGGCGCTGTTCCTGTATCTCGCCAGCAAAGGCTACGCGAAGGTCATACAGGAAAACGAGAAAAGATTCCGCATGCTGAAGGTCAGGGATCTTTCTCCGGAAGAGGCGGGACATACGAGAAACCTGTTTGAAGCCATGTTCTCACGCGGCAATGAGGTGAGCCTGAGGAATCTTCCGTCACGGTTCGGAGACGCCGCGGTAGAGACTGCCGGCCAGGTGAGAAGGGCGATGGAAAACCGCCGCAGGTCATTCTCAATGGTTTCCCTGATGGGGCGAAGGCTGGGACTTCTGTTCTGCTTCGCCATACCGCTTGTCACAGGCCTCGCTTATGCCTGGCTGACATTCGGCGCCCGGGGAGACATGCTGCTGATGTCATTTGTGCTCTCGCTGGTGATCGTTCTGTCGATGGCAAGTCTGGTGTCCAGAACGGATATGTTCCGGACGAAGAAGAGCCCGGTGCGGATCGCCGTGGGATTCATTATTTTCCTGGCGGCGGTATTCTTTGAGACGATCGCTGTTTCCACTGACTATCCCGTTCTGGCGCTGGTGTTCATGCTTTCTGTTCTGGCCGCGGGCATCGCTACGATATTCGTGCGCAGGCGCATGAACAATGAGATCTACGGCAGAGTTCTGGGATTCCGGGATTTCATACAGACTGCGGAATATGACAGGCTGAAGATGCTGTCGGAGGAAAATCCGGAATACTTCTTTGATATCATGCCCTACGCGAGCGTTTTCGGCATGTCGACGAAGTGGGCGGACAAGTTCGCTGATTTCAGGATCCCTCAGCCGTCCTGGTATCAGTCGCCGGGCGGATACTACGATCCGTACTTCCCGCATCATATGATCATTTACTCCAACGCTGGAGTGACCAGCGTAGTCGCGGATCATTACAAGTCGATCGGGGCGGATGTGGTGAGCAGCAGCTCGAGCACCTTCAGCGGCGGCTTCGGCGGAGGCGGTTTCTCCGGCGGCGGCTTTGGCGGCGGAGGCGGCGGATCCTGGTAGAGATCCGGGGATGTTTTCAGCTCAGTTTCAGATCGTCACTGCCTGCCTTTTTCATACGGCGGAAGTACCATCTGACCGCGAGAGTGAAAATATAATCATAGAGAAGAAGAAAAATCACGCCGGCGGGGATCAGAATCCATGGCGCGTAATCCGGAAGATCGATTCCGGCGGCCAGAAGCTCTCTGAAGCCCAGAAGCCCGATACAGAGCGCGGCGGCGAAAAAGACACATTTCAGGAGGACCTGCAGGACAGGACTCCTGATTTTTTCTATAAACAACTTGAGGATGCCGTAATAGCCGAATAGAAAGATATAGGGAATCAGCGCGGCTTTGTTCGGGATGATGATGAGCCCTAGCACTGAAGCGCCGGCAAACAGAAGGGCGCCGCCCCCCACGCCGGTTTCAATGATCATGACGGCAGTAAAAAAAGACGCGACCGCGAACAGCGTCAGGTCGACGCCGGGGATGAACGCGCCCCCGAACATGCATAAAAGAGTAAGCACCAGACAGATCCCCCCAAAGGCGATCTGAAAGGTGCGGTTTCGTTTCTGGTTATTCTGATCCATTGCCGGATTTTCGCCTCCGATCTTCGGCCTCAGCAGCAGTCGCAGCAACAGTCCGCGCAGATGTAGCACTGAAGCAGCTGACAGCACAGATCCTCGTTGCTTCTGCCATAGCCCTGGCTGGCGGCGGTGTTCTGGTACTGCGCGTTGCGGCCGGAAAGAGAGGCGAGATGCCGTCTGTATTCGAGATTTCCGGGCGCCATATTGCAGGCGGTCTGCAGGTTCCCGATGGCTTCGTCATACCAGCCTTTGCGGGAGGCGATCACGCCGTTTAAGAAAAACCACTCCGCGCTGCGGTCTGACGTCTGCTTC
>CADBRP010000004.1 GCA_902797095.1 uncultured Eubacteriales bacterium
CACCAGGAAACCGACAGCCATCAGTACGCCCCTCACGATTCTTTCAGCGGTGTTCATCCTTGCTCTGCCTCCTTGTCCAGCCAGGTCACGCCCACTGCGTAGGCGCTCCAGATGTCGCGGCTGAAGCCGTAGAACACATCTGGATTTTTCTTGGTGCCCTTGCCGTTCTTTTTATCGAACCTGGCAAATCGGTCGATCAGTGCCTGCCGGATGTTCGTATCCTTGGCCCGGCTGTCATGACACAGGGCCATTTTCTCCTCCATCCGGTAAACGTAGTCCACCTTGCAGCCGCGCTCGATGGCAGCCTGAGCGAAGCGGCCGATCCAGACGCAGGTGTCGAATACCTCTTTTCCCACCGCCATGCCGTAGCTGGCCACCATTTCGAGCACGACGGTCAAATCTTCTTTGTGGACATGAGCCAAAAGTTGCAGTTGCTTCAGCATAAGGTCGTTATCGAATTTATCAAAAATATCGCCATCGACCTCATAGCCAGGGGTCATCAGTACAAAGGCACTATCTTTATCTCCTGGATCAATCGCAAGTATATACTTCATCCTTCCCTCCTGCCTGTTCCGTAAAGAATCGCATTTTCAATCGCCGCTTTGACCTTTGGGAGCGCCTCATTTATTGCAATGTTGATCAAGCGCGTATAGTCGCTAATCCTCACGGTCAGATCCGGCAGATGGCCCTTTACAAGCAGGAAATGACGGTATGACTGCTCCCAGTTCTCATGGACTACCCACATCCTGAAGGCAGTCTCGTACGCCTGGTTTCTCTGTACACCCTCGGCCATCACCAGCCGGATAAAGCGTTTTCTGGTCATCACATTCCTCCTGTTAGATCGAACATCAGCTGCCCCTCCGAGATCTTCCGGCCCTTTCTCTTTGCCGTGATCAGGATAGGCTCTGGTTTTGCCTCCGGTACGGTTTCCTGCGTCTCCTCCGGTTCCGGGCTGCTGACGCCTGTGTTCTTCATCAGGCTCCTCAGCCTGTCCGCCATCCTCAGGAAATGCCATCGGTCCGTGAAAAACATCGGCATCATCCAGCAGTTTCCGGTGCCGTCCCCGTACAGCGGGTGCCCGGTGGTCGGATCGCTGATCGTGTCCCCGACACGGACATATCCGGAGCAGCCGATCAGTGACATCTGCACGTAGCACATCAGCGCTACGGTCTGGTCGATATCCTGGGCGACAAAGATCACCTGCTGCTGGTAATTGATCCCGTGCTCATACAGCACCTGAGCGGCGGCGATCAGCGTCGCGCCGGCGCCGCATGCCGGATCGTTGACGGTGACATACCCTCTCCGCTCGATCTGCGGAAATTCCTGCGGCAGAGTGATCTCCGCCATCATCCTGCATACGTCGTACGGGGTGAAGAACTGCCCGGCGTGATCGTTGCCCAGGCCCAGCTCCATGTACATGGCTCCGAGGAAATCCTGGAACGGGTTCCTGTCCAGGTTCTCGACAAGCTCCGCGAACAGGTCCGCGAAGACCTTAAATTCCTCCGGATTATACTTCCGGGCGATGGCGGCATAGGTCTCGTTCCGCTTTTCCAGGTGCGTGGTGTCCACCGTGTTGGCGATCTCGATCGCGAACAGCATGATCATGTCGTTCCAGCGGTCCCACCGGGAATTCCACTGGCAGATGCTGTCGAAGATCCGGACGAAGGCTTTCTGGTCTCCGCCGCGCACCGGGGGCCGTTTCATTCCTTACCTCCGGTGAAGAATTCGTGGGTGCCGTCCTTCCACTGCTGTTCTTCCTCGCTCAGCTGGTAGCCGTTGTCGGTGAGGATGTCATAAACCCGGTCCATGTCTTCATCCTTGGTGTATTCTCCTCTGTACTCGCTGGCGTATCCGGTCCGATCATCGGTCCTCACTCCGCCGCAGAGGATCCATGCCAGGATGGCCCGGCCGAGCGGAATTCCTCTCCGGGCAATCTCCGCAAGGATCGTCTCGTCCTTGTTCCGGCCTTCTTCCTTCGGCATCCCGCAATATTGCCGGAAACGCGCCGTGTCCCAGCTGTGATAGGAAATCTTGAAGGCGCCGTTTTCGTAGGAACTGACATTGTCGAACACGTACTCCCACAGCTTCGCCTTCAGGGTGGTTTCCTGCACCCTGGTGGGCTTCCAGCTGGCGCAGAAGGCGATCCGGTTTTCCTTCATCCGGGCGTTCAGTTCCTTGGCGTCGTGCTGCTTTTTCTCCCATGCGATTTCGGCATCCGTCTTCACGCGCTTTTCCTTTTTCGCCTTCTTCCAGATCTCGATCGTGCCAAAGGATTCGTAATAGTAGTATTTGCCTTCTTCCTTCGGGACCTTGACCGCTGCGTCCGGCTTCAGCTCTATGTCGTATTTATGGACGTGCTCCCAGCCGTTTCCGTACCGCTGACTGACCTGCGTTTCGGTCATCTTCGCCGCAAACTTCTCAACTTCCGGCAGCAGGCGCTTCCGTTCCTTTTTGCGTTCAACGTCCCGCTTTGCGGTCTCAATTCGCTGGCGCAGCCTGGCCGGATCAAAGTCTTTCGGATTTTGCCATTTCTCATTGCCCAGCAGTTCCTTTTGAACATTTCTGTCATCAATCTTGCTGATCTCCACCAGATCCAGCAGATCATATCCCATGGCAACGGCCTGCTTTGCCGGTTTCTCAGGCAGGCTGGCCACCGCCAGCCGGCGTTCAATCGTGCTCTTGCTGAAGCCCGTCCTTTCACGCACCTCGTCCTTACTGAAGCCGAGGTCCAGCATCATCTGGATGCCTTTAGCCTGCTCGTACACCGTCAGGTCGCTGCGCTGCATGTTCTCCTGCAGCATGGTCGCGATCTGCTCCTGATGGGTCATCTCCCGAACGGAACACGGAAGCTCCGTCAGACCGGCGGCTTTTGCTGCTTCCATCCTGCGGTTGCCGATGACCACCAGATACCGGTCCGGAATGGTCTTGCTGTCCATCATGGCCTTCAGGCTATCCGCATGTGTCCGGTCGTACTCCGCACTGATCCGCGTCCATTCATCGGGGTTCATGCCATGCTCCGGCTCAAACACCACCGTCAGGTTCTGCAGGATGCCGTTGGCCTTGATGGATGCCATCAGCTCCGTCAGGTCGCCCAGGTCCAGGCGCGGGTTTTCTGGATGATGGGCCAGCTGCTCGATCGGGATCATCCTGATCTCATTCATCGTCTTCTTCCTCCGGATCCAGCACCACGGTAATCCCGGTATTATTCCCGGAAAAGTCGATCAGCAGGCACACGCGCTCGGGGTCGATGACCGCAGTCATCACGCCTTCCAGATCTTCCGGCGCAGGATCCAGGTCCGGGTCCGTCAGCAGCTGCACGCATTCCGGATACTGCACGCGGAGTTCCATCAGGTTCTTTTTAACGCTCTCATCGCGGCTCATCAGAAGCGCCTTGCCGTCTGCCCAGCCTCGGACGGTGATTTTCTTTCCTTCGTAAGTAATTTCTTTGACGTCGCTCATGTTCGCACGCTCCTTATTTTTTGAATTGTTTCCAGTTCGGGCAGGTGGCCCAGTGTGGGATGTATCCGCGCTCGCCTTCCTCCGAACGCTTTCCGCGCTTGGTCTGGCCGTCCGGAGTGATGAAGGTCTCGCTGCCTGCTCCGGCGGTGAAGGTGATCATCCCAGGATCGCATGGCATGTTTCTGCCGGCCGGCGTCCTGGTCCAGATGATCTGCTTTTTACATCCCCGGCAGAAGCCGAAGTTTTGATCGTACATCATGGTTTGTCCTTCCCGTTCCCAGTCGTTTCCTCCGGCACGTCCTTCAGGATCAGAACGGCATGGCCGTCGGCAGTGGGCCGGAGCTCCATGCTTTTGCAGTGATGCTCATCACGGATGCGCTCCGCGTTGGCAGCAGCTTCCAGCATGGTGCGGAAATAGAATCGTTTTTCTCCCAAAGCCGCTGCCCACTCACCACAGCCGGATGAAGCCGTTTTCATCCACCTCACCGCGACGGACAGGACAGCCGGCGTTTCGGTTCATCGGGTTGTTCGGATCAAAACCGAGGTCGATGATTTCCGGTCGGATGGCGTCAAGCTTTTTCTGTTTCCGCCAGGTCCGCAGCTGGGTGATGCCCGTATTGAAAAGGATGCCGCACAGGATCCCGCCCAGAACCAGGAGGATGTTATTCAGAAGCTCAGAATTCATATGATCTACTCCTTTCGTACGATCGGCAGGAATCGCATGTGGTCGCCGTCGAAAGCCACGGTCAGCCGGCCCCGCTTGCCCTGCCTGTTCTTGTCGATGATCAGGCGCATCATGGTGTACCCCTGTTTGTCCAGGTTGTCCCATAGCTCGCGCTCGTTTTCGTCCCGCATTTCATCCTTTCCCGGGTTATGAAGCAGGATGAATACGTTCGCGTCCTGTTCGATGGCGCCGCTTTCTCTGGCCTCGCTCATGGTGGGCTCCCGTTTGACCTTCTTCCCGTCCACCCGCTCATTGACGGAGGAACGGTTCAGCTGCGTCAGCACCAGGATCGGGATCTTCAACTCTGCCGCCAGCTTCCGCAGCCCCCGGCTGATCTCGCTGATCTGCTCCTGCCGGCTCTGCTTTTTGGCGTAGGTGGCTTCCATCAGCTGCAGGTAGTCGATGGCGATCATATCCAGCCCGCCGTTCTCGTACAGCTGATACGCGCACCGCCGGACCTTCTCCACCGTCGTCGCCTCCAGGCTGTACCACAGCGGCAGCTTCGCGACGGAGGCTATGACCATGCCCATCTTTTCCCATCCGTCGTTTTCGATGTTTCCGGATGTGATCACGTTCAGCGGCACGCCGCTTTTGTCCGCCAGCACGCGCTC
>CADBRP010000005.1 GCA_902797095.1 uncultured Eubacteriales bacterium
CGGGTCGTCCTGCTGTGCAGCACCGTCACCGTCGCGTTCCGCTTCATGGCCATCATCGCAACGGGCTTTCCTATCACCAGACTTCTGCCCATTACGGTCACCTTGGCGCCTTTCAGGTCGACACCGTAGTAGTCCAGAATATCCATGCAGGCTTCCGCGGTGCACGGAGGGTATCCTTTGCCGGTATCCATAAAGACGCCGGCCATGGAGCCGGATGTAATGCCGTCCATATCCTTCGCGGGATCCAGCTGTTCGCATACATACTTCTCATCGATCTGATCCGGCAGAGGACGGAGCATCAGGACGCCGTGCACCGATTCGTCTTCATTGATCCTGCGGATCTCTCCGATGAGCTCCTCCTGCGTAACATCTTCGTCAAAGAGGCAGCTGCGCACCTCGACTCCGGCCTGTTCCGCCCGTTTGATGGCTCCCTTCTCATAATAGACATCTCCGGGATTGCTGCCTACCCTGATGATCGCAAGAGTGGGAACAATGCCCTGCTTCCGCATTTCATCTGCTTTTTTTCTTGTTTCCGCTGTGATCTGATCAGCGACCGGTTTACCCGTCAGCCTTACTGCCATCTGTCTGTCCCCCTTAAGGATCCTGAACGCTACAGCACGGTATTCATCAGCCTGTTGGCTGTATATCCGAACACGCCGTCCGCCAGACCGCTGTAGTAAACGATGAATGACGCGCACCTTCCGTTCAGCTCATTCGCCTTCTTTTTGTTTTTCATCATGTTTGTATTGATGTAAACATTCAGGCTTGCCGCCTGCATCGCGGCTTTGCAGAGCACCGCGCTGGACGCGGCGTCACTGACGGCTATACGGTTGCCCTTTACCGCGAACTCCTGCGACAGTTCGATCGCCCTGCCGCATTGCCTGATGATATCCATCGGCACCATGCATGCTTCGTACAGAGCCTTCTCCATTGTGATGTCGTGCTCCCTCTTTTCTTTGCTTGTCTGGGGATGCACGCCGTACAGCTTTGACAGAGGTTCGAAGATCAGGATGTCCTTTTCCACAAGAGAAATCAGATTTTCCTGGATCTCCCGGATCTCAACGATCATTTCCTGCATGTCCTCCTCAACGTCAGCGTATTTCTTTTTGCCGACAGTCAGGGACGCTACCATATTGCCCAGCGCGGCGCCGAGAGCTCCCACCAGAGCGGAGACGCTGCCCCCTCCGGGTACCGGCGCCTTCCCCGCAACAGCAGAAATGAAATCCGTACAGCTCTTTTCCGTATATCCCATGCATATCTCCTTAAGTCAAAAATGTATTGCTTCAGTATCAGACTCTAGAACAGCCCGCTGATCTTTCCGGTACTGTCTACGTCAATATTCTCCGCGGCCGGCTTCTTCGGCAGCCCCGGCATCGTCATGATGTTTCCTGTCAGGGCAACGATGAATCCCGCGCCGGCGGACACCCGGATCTCACGCACATTCAGCGTGAATCCCTGCGGCGCTCCCAGCAGCGTCTGATCATCGGAGAAGCTGTATTGTGTCTTTGCCATGCAGATCGGCAGGCCTCCGAAGCCCAGCGCCTCCAGCTTTTTCACTTCCTTCATCGCCGGCGGCTGGATAATGACATGCTTGGCATGATAGATCTTCTTGGCGATGTCCTTGATCTTCTGTTCGATGCTCTGATCCAGCTCATACGCGTAACGGAAATCCGAAGGCTCATCACAGAGGCGCACGACTTCCTCCGCCAGAGCGATGCCGCCTTCCCCGCCTTTGCCCCAGACTTCACTGAGAGCGACATTGACGCCGAGTTCTCTGCATTTCTCCTCTACGAGAGCCAGCTCCGCTTCGGTATCTGTCGGGAAACGGTTGATCGCGACGACTGCGGGAAGCCCGTAGACCTGTGTGATATTCTCCACATGCTGGAGCAGATTCGGAAGACCTGCCTCAAGCGCTTCAAGGTTTTCCTCGCCGAGATCCGCCTTCGCAACGCCTCCGTGATGCTTGAGCGCGCGGACAGTAGCTACGATAACTACGGCGGAGGGCTTGATCTGCGCCGCCCTGCACTTGATGTCGAGGAACTTCTCAGCGCCCAGATCAGCTCCGAAACCGGCTTCCGTGATCACATAATCCGCAAGCTTTCTCGCCATCTTTGTCGCCATGATGGAGTTGCATCCGTGGGCGATGTTCGCGAACGGCCCGCCGTGGATCAGCGCCGGAGTATGCTCCAGTGTCTGCACGAGATTCGGCTTTAAGGCGTCCTTCAGAAGAGCGGCCATTGCTCCCTGCGCCTTCAGCTGTCCCGCGGTTACCGGTTCTTCATTGTATGTATATCCGACAACGATTCTGGAGATCCTCTCCTTCAGATCGTCGATATCGCTCGCGAGGCAGAGGATCGCCATGATCTCGCTCGCTACTGTGATATCGAATCCGTCCTCTCTCGGAGTCCCGTTGACTCTGCCGCCCAGTCCGTCTGTAATGAACCGGAGCTGACGGTCATTCATGTCCACGCAGCGCTTCCATGTAATCCTGCGGGGATCGATCCCCAGGCTGTTGCCCTGCTGGATGTGGTTGTCCAGCATCGCCGCGAGAAGGTTGTTCGCAGCCCCGATGGCGTGCATATCACCTGTAAAGTGCAGGTTGATGTCCTCCATCGGAACGACCTGAGCGTATCCGCCGCCGGCAGCGCCGCCCTTGATTCCGAATACCGGACCCAGAGAGGGCTCGCGAAGCGCGACCATAGTCTTTTTGCCGATCCTGACCATGGCGTCCGCCAGGCCTACCGTTGTCGTCGTCTTTCCTTCACCTGCCGGAGTCGGGGAGATCGCTGTGACCAGGACGACCTTTCCGTCCGGCTGATCTTTCAGATCCGTCAGAATGTTGTAATCGATCTTCGCCTTGTCATTGCCGTAAAACTCTACGTACTCAGGCGCGATTCCCGCGGTTTCCGCGATTTCTGAAATGTGGAGGATTTTTGTTTCCTGCGCGATCTGGATATCTGTTTTCATCTTTCCGTTCCTTTATCTCTTTAAATCATAAAAACTCAATACGACTCAGTATTATAACATACTATACAGCGCAATTGCCATCCGCCGGCGTTCATCCATGAAAATTTTTCAAAAATGTTTTCCGGTGAATCGGGCACGTCCCCTGCTGCCGCAGTCCGTCATAATGCGCCTTTGTCCCGTATCCCTTGTTTTTTTCAAAACCGTATCCGGGATATTCCTCCGCGTACGCAGCCATGATCCTGTCCCTGGTCACCTTGGCGATGATGGACGCGGCCGCGATGGCGAGCACCTTCGCGTCCCCTTTGATGATGGCTTCCTGCGGAACTCCCCGGTCCGGAAGCTCCACCGCGTCAAGCAGGATATAATCGATGGCCGGGTCTTCCCCGCCTGATCCGCAGCGCCTCTTAAGATCCTCCCCCGCTTCGTCCAGCGCCCGGCTCATGGCCAGCTTCGCCGCCTGCAGGATATTGATCCTATCGATGGTCTCGTGATCCACGATCCCGACTCCGACCGCCTGGGCCCGTTCCATGATGACCCCGTACAGCTCCTCCCTGCGTTTTTCCGACAGCTTCTTTGAGTCGTCCACGCCGGGAACATCGAAGTCCTCCGGAAGCACCACCGCGGCGGCTGCCACCGGACCGGCCAGCGGTCCCCTGCCTGCTTCATCGATTCCCGCGATATAGCGGTATCCCCGCTTATGAAGGTCTCTTTCCGGCTGCTGCATTTCGGCAAGCCGCTGCATCTGCCTCTGAAGACGTTCCTCCTTTGTCATTATCCTTTCCTCTCCGCCGGACCCTTCTCCGGGCGTTCCAGAGTGATCCGCCCGATCCTTCCGGCCCGGAATTCATCCAGGACCAGACGTCCTGTCCGCTCATAGTCGATCCGCTTCCCCGGCAGAATGCATCCCCGCTTCAGGGCAAGCGCCTCCATCGTCTCAAGCGGCGTATCTCCAATTTCTTCCAGTTTGTACCTGGCCATCAGAAGCTCCGGATAAGTCTCTCCAAGATATCCGATCAGCTCCATGCCGAGCGTCGGAAGGTCCATGATCTCATCCCGTATGGAGCCGCAGAACGCGAGGTTCCTGCCCGCGTGAGGATCCTCAAATTTCGGCCACAGGATCCCAGGAGTGTCCAGAAGCTGCATCCCGTTCTGAAGTCTGATCCACTGCTTTCCCCGTGTGACTCCCGGTTTGTCTCCGGTCTTCGCGCTCTTTCTGCCGCTCATCCGGTTGATCAGAGAGGATTTCCCCACATTGGGGACCCCGACGATCATCAGCCGGAACGGTCTTCTGACCTTGCTTTCCGCGTTCTTTTCCTTTTCCATGGCCTCCAGCATGCGGAACAGTTCCTTAACGCCGCTGCCGCTGCTGCAGTTGACGACCGCGGATTTTCTCCCCTGCTCTGAAAAATACTCGGCCCAGGCTCTGTTCTGCCCCTCGTCCGCCAGGTCGCTCTTATTCAGGGCAATGACACGCGGTTTGGACCCGAGGATCTCGTCGATCAGCGGATTTCTGCTGGACACAGGAATCCTGGCGTCCAGAACCTCGATGCAGCAGTCTACCATCTTAAGGTTCTGGGTGATCAGCTCCCTGGTCTTTTTCATATGTCCAGGATACCAGTTGATGTTTTCCATTCTGCCACCTCCCTGACGCAATGCTGATATTTTAACATACGAACAGGGCAAATGAAAAGAGACCCGAAGGTCTCTTTTTACCGTTGATCTTATTCCTTAACCTTGATCTTGGCGGATTTGCCTGTTCTCTGACGCATGTAGTGCAGTCTTGCTCTTCTGACCTTACCGCGTCTTACGACTTCGATCTTCTCAACCAGCGGCGAGTGGATCGGGAATGTCTTCTCAACGCCGACTCCGGAAGCGATACGTCTTACTGTGAACGTCTCGCCGATGCCGCCGTTCTGTCTCTTGAGAACAAAGCCCTCGAATATCTGAATTCTCTCTCTGTTTCCTTCTTTGATCTTAACGTGGACCTTAACGGTGTCGCCTACGTTAAATGCAGGGATGTCAGACTTCATATATTCCTGTGTGACTGAGCTCATTACATCCATTGCTCTTCCTCCTTCCCTTCGAAACGTTCATGACACCGTGCGCTTTTTTCATCGCATCTTCCCGTATCAGAGGACCGCCCGTTAAACTGCTGCACTGCGCTTCCCGCAAATGCCAGATTATTATATCGCAGCCCGGTAGGGATTGCAAGCACTATTTCTTTGATTTCTTCAGTTCCGCAAAGGCAGGCCTACGCTCTGGGATGAGCCCTGTCATAGACATCCTTCAGCCTGCTTTTGGTCGCCGACAGGTAAACCTGCGTGGCGGTGATATCATCGTGGCCCATCAGCTCCTGCAGGGATTTCAGATCAGCCCCGTTCTGCAGCATATGGACCGCGAAGGAGTTGCGCAGAGTGTGCGGAGTCAGCTTGTGCTCCAGCCCTGCCTTTGTTCCGTAATCCCGCAGGATCTTCCACAGACCCTGCCGCGTGATCCTGTGGCCGTACTGGTTGACAAAGAGCGCCTTCTCCCCGGAATCCTCCGGAACCAGTTCCTTTCTCGCCTCATAGACATAGGCCTCCAGAGCCGCTCTCGCGGGTCTCCCCAGAGGCACGATCCTGGCTCTGCTGCCTTCGCCGTCGCATGTGACAAATCCCATACGGAGATTGATGCTGTCCGTATCCAGCTCGATAAGCTCTGAGACCCTGATCCCGGTGGCGTACAGCACCTCAAGAATCGCCCTGTCCCGCACCCCGCGCACGGAATCGTCCGGGGCTGACAGCAGTTGGTCTATCTCCTGCATGGACAGGAACTCTATCTGCCGGCGCGCGATCTTCGGTGATCTGATTCCCGCGGTAGGATCCGAATCCACCCTGCCCTTTTCCATCAGATAACGGAAAAACGCCCGCACTGAAGCGACCTTCCGGTTTACAGTGGCCGCGGACCTGCCGCTTTCCCTGATATTATGCAGCCAGGCGATTACCTCCGTTCCGCTGACATCCTTCATATCGGAAATGCCTCTTTCCGCTTCAAATTCCACAAAAGCGGCGGCATCCCTCCGATACGCCTCAACAGAATTGCGGGCCATGCGCTTTTCTTTTTTCAGGTATTCTGCAAAATCTTCTACAAACATCATCGTCTACCTCTGTCCGCCTGCCATAAAAATGCCCGCGATGGTTTTCGCGTCGATCAGTTCTCCGCGCGCGGCCATGTCCCAGGCTTCCTGAAAAGGAACATACATCACGTCCAGAGCCTCATCATTGTCGAGTTCCTGGTCTCCGGCCGTGAGACCGGTCATAAGGTAGATATGTATCACTTCCTCCGAGTAGCCGACGCTGGGGTTGATCTTCCCCAGATACTTTATGGAAGAAGCCGTGAATCCGGTTTCCTCCTTAAGCTCCCGGACCGCCGCCTTTTCAGGATCCGTTTCGCCCTTGTCGATCTTGCCGGCGGGCAGCTCCAGAACCACATCCCCGCAGGCGTACCGGTACTGCCTCACCATGATGATCTCGTCTTTATCCGTAAGCACGACCATCGCCACCGCGCCGTTGTGTTCCACGATCTCCCTGTGGGCGTGTCCGCCGGGGGCTGTAACGGTATCGACCCTGACATTCAGTATTTTTCCTTCGTATATCTTTCTGCTGTTGACGCGCTTTTCCTCAAAAATCATTTTCCTGATCCTTTCGCTTTCGTCATCTCCACAGATTTATCCACCGCCGCCTGGAAGCCTTCCTTCACGCTGTCCATAAATCCGTTTTCCATCAGCTTATTGACCGCTTCGATCGTGGTCCCTCCCGGGGAGCAGACATTGATCCTGAGCTGATCCAGGCTCTCCGGGCTTTCGAGCACCAGCTTCGCCGCTCCGAGAACCGCCTGCGCCGCGAAGACGCGGGCCTGCTCCGGCGGCATCCCGTTATCGCAGGCCGCCTGAGCCAGCGCCTGGATATACATGAATGTATAGGCAGGGCTGCTTCCGCTGACGCCGATCACGCAGTCGATCATATCCTCCGGAACGATCTCCAGCCTTCCGGAGGGCCGGAGCACTGCCTCAGCGCGCTCAACAGCCGCTTCATCCGCGAAGCTTCCGGGGCACACCGCGACCATCCCTTCCCCGACCATGGCCGGTGTGTTGGGCATGATCCGCACTACGGGCGTTCCTTCCGGGAAAAAACCCTCCAGATAGGCGATGCTGACGCCCGCCGCCATGGAGACAGCGGTCATCTCCGGATCCCACGCCGCGCAGGCTTCCTTCAGGACTTCCTCCATGCCCTGGGGCTTTACGCCGAACACGACCAGATCAGATTCCCGGACCAGATCGGCGATCGTCTCCGCCCTTCTCATCCCGGGGAAATCCTTCAGAAAAGCATCCGCGCGTTCATCCGAACGGTCGCAGATCATGATCGTATCCTCCGCGGCGCGAGCCGAAGACGCGTACGCCCTGAGGATCGATCCTCCCATATTACCTGTACCTATAAAACCAGTTCTCATGTTAACCTTCCTCTCATAAGTCGCGGAACCTGAATTCCGACTTCCCTGACGCGTAATCCGCGACGATCTGTCCGTCGCCGGCCAGCTTGTATTTATATGTGACCAGTCCGTCCAGTCCCACCGGCCCTCTTGCGTGCAGCTTGCCGGTGCTGATGCCGACCTCCGCGCCGAACCCGTAGCGGAAACCGTCGGCAAACCGTGTGGAGCAGTTCAGATATACGCCCGCGGAATCCACAAGGGACATGAATTTAGCCGCGGAATCCTTATCCTCCGTAATGATGCAGTCCGTGTGATGCGATCCGTAGCGGTTGATATGGTCGATCGCTTCATCGATGGAATCCACGATTTTCACGGAAAGGATATAGTCCAGATATTCTGTGCTGTAATCCTCCTCGCCGGCAGGCGCGCACCCGATCATATCCGCGGTGCGCCTGTCTCCCCTGAGTTCCACCTTCGCCCTGCAGGCGTCCGCCAGGGCCGGTATCAGCACATCCGCGATGGCGCTGTGCACCAGCAGCGTCTCAGCCGCGTTGCAGGCCGCCACATACTGCGTCTTGGAATCCATGATGATGGGGATCGCCTTGCTGATGCTTGCCGCGCCGTCCACATATACATGACAGATCCCGTCCGCGTGTCCCATCACCGGGATGCGTGTGTTGTCCATGATATACTGGACGAAGCTGTTGGATCCCCTCGGGATCAGAAGGTCCACCTCGTCCTGGCAGGTCAGGAGCTCTCTGATCTCCTCCCTTTCCTCAAGCAGGCACGCGAAATGCTCCGGGAGTCCCGCGGATACGCCCGCCTCGTATATAAGGTCAAATAAGATCCTGTTGGTATTCTTCGCTTCACTTCCGCCCTTAAGGATGATGCAGTTGCCGCTCTTGATGCAAAGGCAGGCTATCTGCACCAGCGCGTCCGGCCTGGATTCAAATATCACGCCGATCACGCCGATAGGGCAGGTTTCTCTGGTCAGCACAAGGTTTTCGTCCAGCTCTCTTTTCAGGAGCACCTTAAACAGAGGATCCTCCATATCTATAAGATCGTTCGCGCCGCTTATGCAGTCCTGCATTTTTTTGCGGTCGAACAGCAGGCGGTGAATGATCGGATCCGGAAGGGCTCCTGCCTTTGCGGCCTCCATATCCTTCTGATTCTCCGCGAATATCGCCTCCGCGTTCTTCTGCAGCGCGCCGCAGACAGCTTCCAGCGCCTGATTGCGCGTCTGCTCCGGCAGGGATGCCAGCCGGAAACTGCTCTGCCTGACTTTTTTGATTTCTTCCTTCAGACTCATATCTACTCCTGACCCTTGTTTATCTGCACTCCGGAAAACCCGTTTCAAGCCGCCGCAGCACGGCGAGAATGAAATGATTTATCTCCATGTATTTTACATCATTCTTCTCCTGCAGTACAAGAAAACCGCTCCCGAAACCGGGATATTTTTCAAATGGTTTTTCATCCAGGCCGGCGGAACGCACATCCGCCGCGGCGATGCCTGATCTGCGTACGATGGGGACATCCACCGCGAAGGTTTTTTCCGCCTTCTCAAATACCGCGCATACCGGAAGATCCCCCATGGAAAAGCAGCGGTACTCCAGCGCGCTCTCCCCCTGCAGTCCCCGTACCTGCAGCTGGTCCCTGCAGAGGCGGATACTCTGCACTTTCATGCCCGACGAAGGACTTCCCGCCGGAAATCCCATATGCGCCATGGCCTTGTGGAAATCGCTTTTCGCGATCGCCGGGAGAAGTCTGCTCAGCTGCATCACATCGTCGCTGTTGTGCAGAAGGATCTTCTCCTTCAGGGACTTTTCTCCCGTCCTGACATATCTCCAGTACATTTCCACGCTGTCAGCGCCGGAGATCTCATCGGTACGGTCCTGCCACAGCCCCATATAGTTTTCCACGGTCTTCTGCTTCAGATTGGGGATCAGGCGCCGCAGAGGGGAATGGCCGTTCAGGACCTGATACAGATCAAGATCATACGGATCCCCTCCGAACCGTACGCCGTTTTTCGCGCACCGCGCCCGGAGGAACGGCATATCGAAATGCCTTCCGTTGTAGGTGACGACCGTATCGCACGAGCGGACAAGTTCCATATATTCCGACAGCGCCGCTTTCTCCTCCTCCGGCTTCTCAGCGAATACCAGGTGAAGACGTTCTTCCCCGGGAAGATACAGTCCTCCCAGGATGAACAGATCGCGTTCCCGGGTAAGGCCTGTTGTCTCGATATCCAGGATCCCGGTCCGCGCGCCGCTGAAATAGAAATCCCACAGGCTGCTGCTGTACAGTTTTTCATTTACTTCATGAATTATATGCTCCATGCATTCAAGTATAGCATACCTTCACTGAAACAGCATAAAAACAAAAGAGACCTGACGGTCTCTTTTGCTAAAAGGGGTATTGGGATTAGAGATTAATGAGGTTATCAGGGGGATAACCACGGTTAAATTATATTGGATAAAGTGTAAAAAATCAAGGAAAATACCAATCCGGCGAAAAAAAGAGCGGGCCAAGTGTCTTGACACCTGTCCTGTCTTCTGTTACAATCTGCTGGACTTAAACCCGCTTCCTGAAAGGAGCTGAAAAAAATGGATACAAAACTGACTGATGAAAAAGCAGGTTTTCTGAAGCGCAAGAACATCGAGATCTCCGCCAAGCGCTACCTGCAGGACGCGATGTCCGCAATGGCGCTCGGCCTTTTCGCCACGCTTCTCATGGGAACGATCCTCGATACCCTCGGGACGCAGACCGCCAACCTCTTCGGCGAAAACGCCGTTTCCGCTTTCCTGATCGCCGTGGCTGCCGTTGCCAAGGATATGATGATCATGGGCGCAGGAATCGGAGTGGCAGTGGCCACCGGGCTTAAAGCCCCTCCCCTCGTCATCTACTCCAGCGTTGTAACCGGCGCGATGGGCGCCACCATGACAGGATTTGGCATTCCTCTTGCCGGCGGTCCGGCAGGAGCCTTTATCGCGGTCGCGCTCGGCGCTGAGTTCGGCAAGATGGTTTCCAAGGAAACAAAGGTCGACATTCTGGTGACTCCCGCAGTCACCATCCTGGTGGGCGGACTCGCCGCCAAGCTGGTGGGCCCCGGCGTAGGCTGGTGCCTGTATAAGCTCGGCTCTCTGATCATGACGGCAACCGAGTGGCAGCCCTTCTGGTTCGGCATCTTCATCGCCGTTGTCGTGGGGCTGGTGCTTACCGCCCCGATTTCCAGCGCCGCGCTTTGCATTATGATGAACCTGTCCGGGCTTGCTGCCGGCGCCGCGACGGTCGGCTGCTGCGCGCAGATGGTCGGATTCGCAGTCGCCAGCTATAAGGAAAACGGCGTCGGAGGCCTTGTCGCTCAGGGTATCGGAACCTCCATGCTGCAGGTTTCCAACATTATCAGAAATCCGTGGATCCTGGTTCCGCCGACACTCGCCGCCGCGATCGTCGGCCCGCTGTCGACCTGCATCTTCCATATGACGAATATTCCCGTCGGCGCGGGAATGGGAACCTGCGGGCTGGTCGGACAGATCGGAACATTTACCGACATGGGCTTTTCCATGGATGTTCTCTGGAAGGTCGTACTTCTGCACATCGTTCTTCCTGCCGCGCTTGCGCTGGTGATCGACAGGATCATGCGCAGAGCGGGACTGATCAAAGACGGGGATTACAAGCTTGATCTGTAAACAGGTTTTTCGCCGGACGATCTGATTAAGTAAAAAACAAGCCGCCGCGCTTTCGCGCGGCGGCTGTTTTTTTACCTGTTCAGAACGGGATCTGAAGAGATTGCTTATTTCGCGGATTCTTCTGCGATAGCGCTCTCCATGATCTCCAGTCCGCAGTTCAGCTGCTCGTC
>CADBRP010000006.1 GCA_902797095.1 uncultured Eubacteriales bacterium
AAGCATTTCCGGCGCGACAGCGCTTCTCTTGACGACACAGCCATCCTGAGCGATGTTGCCCCACATGATGGCGATGCCGCCGGTCTCACTGTAGGGCTTGTCGATGGGCCGGATGATCTCGTAGTCTTTTACATATGCGCCTTCGATGTTTTCACCGACCGTTTTGCCGGTGGCGGTGATCAGGCTCTTGTCGATCAGGCCCTTCTTGTCCAGCTCGCTGAGAACTGCCCGAAGACCGCCTGCGTTGTTCAGGTCGTGCATATGCGTCGGTCCTGCAGGCGCCAGATGGCAGAGGTTCGGGACCTTCGCGCTGAACTCGTTGAAGATCTTAAGGTTCAGTTCCACGCCGGCTTCGTTGGCGATCGCCAGCAGATGGAGAACGCTGTTGGAGGAGCAGCCCAGCGCCATGTCGCAGGTAAGCGCGTTTTTCAGGGATTTTTCATTGATGATGTCCCTTGCCTTGATGTCCTTTTCGATCAGGTTCATGATGGCCATTCCAGCGTGCTTTGCCAGCTGGATCCTTCCGCTGTGCACCGCGGGGATGGTCCCGTTTCCGGGGAGGGCGATGCCCACCGCCTCAGAGAGGCAGTTCATGCTGTTGGCGGTGTACATGCCGGAGCAGGAGCCGCATCCGGGACATACATTCTCTTCGAATTCCAGCAGCTTTTCATCGTCGATCAGGCCTGCCTTGCGGGAGCCGACCGCCTCGAACATCTTGGAAAGGCTGGTCTCCTCGCCGCCGACAAGCCCTGACATCATCGGTCCGCCGGAGCAGACGACCGCGGGGATGTTCATCCTGACTGCTGCCATGATCATGCCCGGCACGATCTTGTCGCAGTTGGGAATCAGCACCAGGCCGTCGAAGCCGTGAGCCATGGTCATGGTCTCGACACTGTCCGAGATCAGCTCGCGGCTCGCCAGGCTGTACTTCATTCCGATGTGTCCCATAGCGATGCCGTCGCAGACGCCGATGGCGGGGACTTCGATCGGTGTGCCGCCGGCCATGCGGATGCCCGCTTTGACCGCTTCAGCTACTTTGTCCAGATGCATATGCCCGGGCACGATCTCGCTTTTCGCGGAGACGACGCCGACCAGAGGGCGCTCAAGCTCCTCGCGCGTATATCCCATCGCGTAGAAGAGGCTCCGGTTCGGGGCTCTTTCAATGCCCTTTTTTACGCTGTCACTTCTCATGTTATTCTCCTTTAAAAGTACGGTGCTGCCGTTAAGCAGCACCGCGCATAAATCAGATTTTGCTTATTTCTTCAGCCAGCTCATCATCTTACGCAGTTCAGCGCCGACCTTGCAGAGCAGATGTTCGGATTCCTTTCTGCGTGTAGCGAGGAATCTGGCCTGTCCGCCCGCGTTGAATTCCTGAATGAATTCGGAAGCGAATGTGCCGTCCTGGATCTCGGAAAGGACGTTCTTCATTTCCTTTCTGGTTTCCTCTGTGATCAGGCGTCTGCCGGTTCTGTAGTCGCCGTATTCGGCTGTATTGGAGATGGAGCATCTCATCTTCTCGAAACCGCCTTCGTTGATCAGGTCAACGATCAGCTTCATTTCATGGATGCACTCGAAGTATGCCATTTCAGGAGCATAACCTGCTTCTACCAGTGTTTCGAAGCCGGCCTTCATCAGCTCGGTTACGCCGCCGCAGAGGACTGCCTGCTCTCCGAACAGGTCGGTCTCTGTCTCTTCCTTGAATGTTGTCTCCAGGATTCCCGCGCGGCCTGCGCCGATGCCGCTGGCATAAGCCAGTGCGTAATCCTTGGCCTTGCCGGACGCGTCCTGATGAACAGCGATCAGGCTCGGTACGCCTTTGCCCTCGACATACTGGCTTCTTACAGTGTGTCCGGGACCCTTGGGCGCGATCATGATAACGTCCAGGTATTCCGCCGGGCGGATCTGATTGTAGTGGATGTTGAATCCGTGGGCGAAGCAGAGGACGTTTCCTTCCTTCATATGTTTCTCGATCTGCTCTTTGTAGACCTTCGCCTGGATTTCATCCGGCATCAGGATCATAACGATGTCGCCTGCTTCGGCTGCTTCTTCGATGCCCATAACCTTCAGGCCGGCCGCCTCTGCCTTTGCAGTATGCGCGGAGCCGGGTCTAAGTCCGACAACGACGTTCGCGCCGCTCTCGTTGAGGTTCATGGCGTGAGCGTGTCCCTGGCTTCCGAAGCCGATGATAGCGACGGTCTTGCCGTCCAGCATTCCCAGATTACAATCCTGATCGTAATACTTCTTGATCATTGTTTTTCTCCTTTACCGTATGTTGTATTGATTAAGTTTATTTGTATTCTTTTCCTGACCTGATCATTCCTGCTCGATCAGCGCTTCGTCCACTCTGGAGATGCCGGTGATTCCTGTACGGCATACCTCCACGATATCGTAGCAGCTGATGATGTCCATGAAGCCGTCGATCTTTTCGGAGTTTCCTGTCAGCTCCACGATCATGCTGGTTCTGGACAGGTCGTCGATCTTGCCGCGGTAGATCTCCACGATCTCACGGATGGCGGAGCGTTCATTTTTGTCCGCGTGCAGCTTGATAAGGAGCAGCTCGCGGTAGATGCTGTTTTTCTTATCAAGAGGCGAGATCTTCTTGACGACCTCGAGTTTCGCTGTCTGGGTGAGGATCTGGTGGAGCGCCTGTTCTGTTCCGCTGAACACGATGGTGATGCGGGACAGCTTCGGGTCGTTGGTCGCGGATACCGTCAGCGAGTCGATGTTGAAACCGCGGCGGCCGAACAGACTGCTGACCCGGGTCAGAACGTTGGACTGGTTGTCCACCAGAATACTGATGACTTCTTTTCTGATTTGGTTCTCCATAAGGCCCTCCTTGTTATCCGATGATCATATCCTCGAGAGTGCCGCCGCCGGGGATCATGGGCAGAACCCGTTCGTCCGGGGAAATAGCACAGTCGATCCAGACCGGTCCCTTCTGCTGAAGCGCTTCCCGGAAAGCTTCCTCGAATTCCTGCGGCGTAGTGGCTGAATAGCCCTTGCCTCCGAAAGCTTCGATCACCTTCGGGAAATCGGTTTTTCTTTCCGGCGTAGTCGCGCTGTAGCGGCTTCCGTAGAAAGCGGTCTGCCACTGGTAGACCATGCCCAGGACGCGGTTGTTCATGATGACCGTGATGATCGGCAGTTCTTCGCTTACCGCGGTGCATGCCTCGTTCATGTTCATGTGGAAGGAACCGTCTCCGGTGATGTGGATGACACGGTAGTCCGGGCAGCCCACCTTGGCGCCGATGGCGGCGCCGTATCCGTAACCCATGGTTCCGAGGCCGCCGCTGGTCAGGAATTTGTTGGTCCTGCTGTGGCGCAGGTACTGCGCGGTCCACATCTGATGCTGGCCGACATCGGTGACATAGATGGTGTCGCCGTCCGTCAGGTCGCAGATGGTTCCGATGATCTCACTGGGATGCAGGTTGGCGTCGCCTTCCTTGACATCGCCGGTGGTGTTCTTCCAGCCGGTCGCCTGGGAGACCCATTCAGTGTGCTTCTTTTCCTTGACGAGGGGCAGAAGCGCTTCAAGGAACTGTCTGGCGTCAGCGGTTACGCCGAAGTCGACCAGAACGTTCTTGTTGATCTCGCTGTTGTCGATATCGATCTGCACCTTCTGGGCGCGTCTTCCGAACTTGGCCGGGTTCAGCGCGACACGGTCGCTGAAGCGCGCGCCGATGGCGATGACCAGATCAGAACGGTCGATCGCTTTGTTGGCCGCGATGGATCCGTGCATGCCCAGCATGCCCAGGTTTCTCGGGTTGTCATAGCCGATCAGCCCGGCAGCCATCAGAGTATAGGCGGCAGGGATATCAGCTTTTTCCATCAGCTCGAGCAACTCGTCTCCGGCGCCTGCCGCGGGGACTCCGCCTCCGCAGTAGATGACGGGTTTTTCGGCCGCGTTGATCATGGCTGCCACCTTGCGGACCTCATCGCCTGTGAAGGTAGGCTGGGGATCCAAAGGCAGGGGCATTCCCGGCTTGTAATTGATCGTATCCGCGGTGACGTCCTTGGTGATATCGATCAGTACCGGGCCCTTGCGGCCGCTGTTGGCGATTCGGAACGCGTTGCGGATCGCGTCCGCCAGATCCTCGATATGGTTGACAAAGTATGTATGCTTGGTGATCGGAATGGTGATTCCTGTAATGCTCACTTCCTGGAACGCGTCTCTGCCGATCAGCGCGTCGGGTACGTTGCAGGTGATGGCGACCATGGGGATGCTGTCCATGAAAGCCGTCGCGATACCGGTAACGAGGTTGGTGGCTCCGGGGCCGCTGGTCGCGAACACTACGCCGGTCTTGCCGGTGGCTCTGGAATAACCGTCTGCAGCGTGGGCTGCTCCCTGCTCATGGGCAGACAGTACGTGGCGGATCCTGTCTCTGTACTCGTACAGTGTGTCATACAGATTGAGGATCGTACCGCCGGGATAGCCGAAGATCGTGTCAACACCATGCTCCAGCAGCACTTCAGCCACGAGCTGTGATCCTGTGATTCTCATAACTGTAATTCTCCTTTTTTCTTCGGGAAACGCCGTTTCGGCTCTCTGGTTCCGAAACGGGTTCCTCTGATAGCGTGCTACGATTTATTATATACGCTTTCAAAACAAAATCAACCTTAAATTTCACTAAAATTGGGCGTTTTCACAAAAAGAGTGATGAAAATTTGTGGAATGATTATTAAAATCGGTGATTGACAAAAATAAACAGTTAGTATATTATAGTATGCGTCGAGCAAACAGAATAAAGATGCGATGAACGGAATAAATCCGAAGCAGTTGCCTTCAGAGAGCAGCCGGCTGGTGAAAGGCTGCGGAGCTGTTCGGACGTCTCACCCGGGAGCAGAAACTTATGAGTGGGCGTGTGATTCTTCCTTGACGGAGCGGGATCCCCCGGGGTGACCGAAACAGCACGCCAACAAGAGTGGTACCGCGCAGGCAATGCCTTCGTCTCTTGAATGGGATGAAGGCGTTTTTTGCAGTTTGAAGACACAGCATAAAATCAGGAAGAGGTAGAAATCAATGCACAATTACACAAAGTACAGCCC
>CADBRP010000007.1 GCA_902797095.1 uncultured Eubacteriales bacterium
ATTACAACTCATTTTAGTCCGTTACACGGGAGCCTTTCCCAACCTGCTTAAACGAGCTCATATAATAAGGGGATGGCTGACAGTTTTATTGACGGATGCTATGATCCAAAAAAGCGCTCGCCAGACCAACTGTATCCCTTATTATATAAAACAAGTGCAGCTACAGAGATTGTTCTCTGTCAACTACACTTTTATGGTACTAAAAAAGACGGCGCGAGGCCGTCTTTTCTGATTCATGATTCATATTCTTTCAGGTTTAAAGTCCTGCCCGTTATCCGATCACGCGTACGCGGATGATGCCGTCGCCGGAGATCGCCGCGGGGTCAACAGCGGAAGCTGTCTCAGCCAGCACACAGGTATAATCGCCGCGTGTCTTGGAGATGATATCCGCGCCCGGGCAGGCAGCGCTGACCTTTTCCAGAGCGCCGGCGTCTGCCTTCGCGATGACCAGAACTCTGGTTCCCTTGCGGGCGCCCAGAGAGATGGCCGGATAGTTTACGGAGTTTACGATGTTGCCATTCTCCAGATAATCCATTACCTGATCCACTGCCATGGTAGCGCAGTTGTCCTCGGCTTCCTCGGAGGATGCTCCCAGATGCGGCAGCACGATAATCTGCTCTTTGTCAGCGTTCAGAACCGCGTCATCCGCGAAGTCCGTCACGTATTTCGCGATCTTGCCGGAGTCGATCGCCGCCAGCAGATCCGCGTCGTTCATCAGTTTGTCTCTCGCGAAGTTCAGGAAGACCACGCCGTCCTTCATCTGCGCGAACGCCTCGGCGTTCATCATTCCCTTTGTGGAATCATTCGCCGGAACATGGATGGAAATATAGTCGCATTCAGGATAGAGATCCTTCAGCTGTTCCACGACCTTCACACCCGGGGAAAGCGCGTGGGCAGCCTTTGTGCCGTAAAACGCGTCGTAGCCAATGACCTTCATTCCGAGCTGCTCCGCAGCGTTGGCGACCAGTACGCCGATGGCGCCCAGACCGATTACTCCCAGTGTCTTGCCCTTGATTTCAGTTCCCGCGAACTGGCCTTTGCCCTTTTCGATCAGCTTGCCGACGCCCTCATTTCCGACCAGCGTCTTCGCCCATGCCAGACCAGCGGGGATGTTTCTTGCCGCCAGCAGCATTCCGGCGATGCAGAGTTCCTTGACCGCGTTCGCGTTCGCTCCCGGAGCGTTGAATACAACGATGCCCTGCTCAGCGCATTTGTCTACCGGGATATTGTTGGTTCCGGCTCCGGCTCTTCCGATGGCCAGCAGATTATCAGAGAAGTCCATCTCATGCATATCATAGCTTCTCAGGATAATGCCGTTGGCTTCGTTCTGGTCTTCGACCAGCGCGAAGTCGTCCGTAAGACGGCCCAGACCTACCGGGGAAATCTTGTTGAAGGTTCCGATCTTGTACATTGTAATCACCTCTTATTGTTTTGATTGTTCCGTCATTTTGCCCGCTTCACGCGGACCCTCTATTGATTGATTGTATCACAACAGGGTTTCTGAAACAACGATTTTACACAGTGCAGTGAAAAAGGGCCGTCCCTTCGGGACAGCCCTTCATATCTAACTTTTACAGTTTCAGTAAAAACCGGTTTGTCAGCTTACAGCTGCGGTCCCTTGAACTTCAGCTTCTTCTGCTTGATGAACTTGCCGTCGCCGGACTGTCCGACATAATCCTTGCCGTCAAACAGCAGTTTGCCGCGGTTGTAGACCAGTGCCGGATATCCCTTGAACTTGGCAGTCTCCCAGATGGTGTGATCCAGAGCGCCATGCTGGTTCTCAGCGTTCTTGACTTCGAAGTTCTTCTTCGGGTCGTAAACTACGATATCCGCGTCGAGGCCGATCTCGATCGCGCCCTTGCAGTAGTCGATACCGAACAGCTTAGCCGGGTTGGTTGCGGAGATCTCAACAGCCTTGTTGAAGCTGATCCTTCCCTTGTTCGCCTCGGACAGGATGTACGGATACATGTTCTCGATGCCTGCGCAGCCATTAGGAATGGTTGTGAAGTTGCCAGGTGTCTTTCCGTCCTTCTGTACGATTCCCCAATCCTTCTCGGACTGCAGGAACGGGCAGTGGTCTGTAGCCAGCGTGTCAACAGCGCCTGTCTTGATGCCGTTCCACAGAGCATCCATGGACTCCTTGCCCTTCATCGGCGGCGAGCATACAAAGTCTCTTGCTCTCAGGCCGAGCTTCGGGATACCGTTCTTGTAAACTTCCTTTGTGAAATACAGGTACTGCGGGCATGTTTCCGCGAAGATCGGATATCCTTCAGCCTTCGCTTCAGCAACAGCCTCAACGCCCTGCTTGTTGTCCAGATGTACGATGTACAGCGGAGCGCCTGCCATCTTGGCCAGGTTGATAGCTCTTACGTCAGCCTCTCCTGCTACCGCTTCATTCTTGGACATGTAATGCCACCATGCTTCGGTCTTGCCCTCAGCAAGATACTTCTTGATCAGAGCGTTGTTGACGTCTCTGTTCTCAGCGTGTACGCCTACCAGCGCGCCGATCTTGGCCGCGTGCTGCAGTGTCTCGAAGAACTGTCCGTCATCTACGCCGAAATCATAAACCATGAATACCTTGAATGTGGTAACGCCCATCTTCATGCATTCATCCATGGAAGCAAGCATCTCAGGAGTGGTTACATCGCCTACGCCGATATGATAGGAATAGTCGCATGCCGGGCCATCCTTCTTGCAGATGTCATCTCTTCTCTTCAGAGCCGCGTCCATCGTCTCTCCGACGCCCTGCAGAACAAAGTCAAATACTGTAGTCGTGCCGCCGCAGGCAGCTGCTCTTGTTCCTGTGAAGTAGTCGTCCGTCGCGATAGTTCCGCCAAACGGCATTGCCAGGTGAGTATGTCCATCAATCGCGCCAGGCAGGATCAGCTTGCCCTTGGCATCGATCACTTCTGTCTTCTTGTCCGGCTTGATGTTCGCGCCGATCTCGCTGATCTTTCCGTTTGTAACCGCTACATCCGCCTTAAAGGAAGATTTCGCAGTAACAACTGTACCGCCTTTGAATAACAAATCCATAACGTACGCCTCCTTTTTACTTTGGGTTAATAACAAGCAGGGGTCTCCGAATCAGAGGCCCCTGCTGTTTTATATAAAGTTTTTATCAGACTTTATACGGTTTCTGAGCCTCTTGCTTCAAGCTCTTACTTTGTGTCTCACATCACTGCAGAGCAGGCTTTATTAACCTCTCTGTGTGAACGCTTCGTGCTCTTCCTCGCTTACGTTGGAATTGCCGGCCATGCTTGTCTTCATCAGGATGATGTAGACAACGAAGCCAACGATGAAGGACCATACATAGTTGATGGAGTTGACGAATGTGAAGAATCCGCCGGAAGCGCCGAAGTAGGTCAGCAGCGGCAGGATAAATGCCGCAACCCATGCGATGACTGCAGCCCAGTTCCATCCGCCGGAGTACCAGTATCTGCCGTCCTTGCCCTGGAACAGGCTCATGATGTCGATTCTCTTATGCTTGACAA
>CADBRP010000008.1 GCA_902797095.1 uncultured Eubacteriales bacterium
CCTTATTTGATCCGCATCCCGATGCCGCAGAAAACCCGGTCCGCCCGGGACGCCTCTCCGGCCAGATACAGCATCAGCCTTCCGTTCATCTCCCGGAAGGCCCTCGCCCCGGCGTCCATCGGCACGATCCCCTGAGATACATCCGTGATGATCAGGACGCAGTCCTCCCAGCGGTCCCTGTTCTCCCGGAAAAAATCCGCCGCTTCCCGGCCTTCATCTGAACATCTTCTGACAAAGGCTTCGATCCCGCAGACGGCGTCCGCCGAAAAATCAGGCTCTCCTCCTGAATCGCCGGCAGTATCCGCGCAGTCCGACACGCTCCTGATATTGAAATTCTGTTTCGCGTAATCCAGCTTTCCCTGATACGCTCCTCCAAAAACCAGAATCATCTGCTCTCTCCTGCCTTTGCCCGGCCTACAGGATGACCAGCGCCGCAGCCAGCATTCCCGCCAGCTCACCGCTTGTGATCATGTGCCCGGAAATATCCCCGTTCATTCCGCCCAGTGCCTTCTGGTCAAAATGCCCTGTCAGAATCGCGGTCAGCGCCGTTGCCGCCGCCGCGATGAGGCAGTACCCCGCGGCCACCAGCCCGAATTCCTGCATCGTCGCCACGCAGATCACGCATGCCGCCTGAAAGACCAGCAGCATGATGAGCAGCGCGGGGAGCGACCTCAAAAGCGATCTCGGCCCGCCGAACCCCGACGCGGCGTACTGGCTGGTCGGCATGGGCTTTGAACCGATCACCATCATCGCGCTGATGCCCCGGGAGGTCGTCAGGATCACGATGAAGATCAGCGAAACACAGAACCCGAACCGTGTCGTAAGCTCCGCCGCGGAAGCCGCAAACAGCAGAAACATCAGCGCGGCGCACACGACGCCGAAGGAACCGGCGTGCGGATCCTTCAGGATCCGGATCCTTTCCTCCATCTCCGGATGCCGCGGCAGTACTGCGTCGCAGCAGTCCATGTAGCCGTCCAGATGAATGAACCCGGTCAGGAGAAAATACAGTCCGGTCACCACCGCGCCGCTTAGGACAGGGTCCGGCTCCAGCTTTTGCATCAATCCCCAGACCAGGCAGACTATCATGCCGAGGCAGGTCCCCACGAGCGGCAGCATCGCTACCATCGCCGTGCGGGCGTTTTCGTCCCACTTCTTATACGGGCACGGGATCCAGCAAAAGCAGCCCCATGCCATCATAAATCCTCTGAGATACTTCATAACTCCTCTTCAAATCCCGCCGGACCCTTCCAGAGAACGGTCTGTCCCGCGGTCACCTCGAGAACGCATCCGCAGACCCCGGCGAGCCTCCGGTCGATCCCGGCAAGCGACCGCCGGTAGTTTTCCGTCAGCTCATCGTATCTGTCAGCGTCCCCGTATATATAATCCGAAACGAACACGGTATTTCCGGTCGCTTCCGCAAAGGCAGCGCAGTCCGCGGCTACCCTTTCCGCCGCGTCCGGATCATACCTTCCGTCTTCATCAAACATTTCATTGCTCAGCAGCGCGGTCACACTGTCCAGGAGGAACGCGCCCTTCCTGTCCACAGAAGGATCCTTCAGCAGATCCGTCAGATTCCTGCCCTGCTCAAGCGTCTCAAATCCCCAGCCCTCCCGCTCGGCCAGATGTCTCCTGATCCGCGCGCGGTCCTCTTCATCGCGGGGTATCATGGTCGCGATGTAATACAAAGGACAGCCATGCTTCTCCGCGGTCTCCTTCGCGAGCCGCTGGGCGTAATATGATTTCCCGTTTTTCGCTCCGCCGCTGATCAGAATGTTCATCAGAAGCAGCCTCCTCTGCGGACTTCCTCCAGATATTCATCGTTGATCGCGGCCTCTTCAAAGGTCGCCATATTCTTCATCACATCACAGGCGCCCCGGATGATCTCAAACGCGATGGGGCATCCGCTTCCCTCTCCGAGCCGCATGCCCAGCGCCAGAAACGGTTTCAGTCCAAGCTCTCTGACCGCGAGCTCATAACCCGGCTCCTTTGATTTGTGCGAAACGAACATGTAATCGACTGCTTCCGGAACGATCTGCGCTGCGCACAGCGCGGCCGCCACGGAAATATACCCGTCAATCACCGCCGGCGTCCGGCATGCGGCAGCCGCCAGGAACGCCCCTGTCATGGCGCATAGATCAAAACCGCCGCAGCGGGCCAGCATCCGCAGGCATTCCTCAGCCCGGACCCGCGCGTCCTTCGTTTCCTCCAGGACCGCTTTCAGCCCTCCGGCCTTCCGGTATTCCTCTGTGACGCGGTCCACGATCTCTTTCTTGGTCTGAAATCCCCGGTCGTTCACGCCGCCGCCCCTGCCGCAGGTCTTCTCCGCGCCGAGTCCGGTGACGGCGGAAAGAACCGCCGCGCTGGTGGTGGTATTGCCGATGCCCATCTCGCCGACGCCGATGATGTCAAAGCTTTCCGCTGCCGCTTCAGCCATTTCCGCGCCGTAAAGCAGCGCGGTCAGCGCCTCCTCCTCCGTCATCGCCGGGCCTTCGGAAATGTCCCACGTCCCGGGACGGATCCTGCGGTCAACGATCTTCCCCGTATCCCGCAGCGGAATATCATCATACAGCTCCTCCGGGATCGGGTCCTTAACGCCCACATCCACGATCAGAAGCTCGCTCCCAAAGCATTTCGACAGCGTCCCGACTCCGGTAAGCCGCCGTGTAAAATTCATGGTCTGCGCCCGGGTGACGGTTGTCGGCGCGGAAGCCACGCCCTTGCTGACAACGCCGTTATCAGCGCAGAAAACGATCACGCATCCGCTCTTTACGGAATTGATCACCTGCCCGGTGATTCCCGCCATGCGGATCGAGATCTCCTCCAGCTCCCCCAGGCTTCCCGGGGGTTTGGCCAGGCTGTCCTGCCTTTGCTCCGCCGCCCGGATGGCCGCCGGATCCGCAGGCATGATTCCCGCTAATAACCTTGTCAGTTTTTCACCCTTTGTCATCTGTTCTCCGTTCCTTCTTCAGTCACGACCTATTCTAACACAGACACTGATAAATTGCATTGTCTGGCTTTTCTTTCCCGCTTTCCTCTGTTAAAATGTGTGTACTTCTGAACTGAAAGGAACTGATCTGATGAGCAGACAATTTAGAGGAAGCATCCTGCTGTTTCTGACAGCGTTTATCTGGGGTACCGCGTTCGTCGCTCAGAAGAGCGGCCTCGATCTGGTCAGCCCGCTGATGTTCAACGGGATCCGCACACTGATCGGCGGGATCGTGCTGCTGCCGGTGATCGCGTTTTTCTCGCGCAAAAGCAGGACTTCCGCGAACGGGAGCGGCGCGAACGAAGCGCTTAAGGCCGGAATGGCCGGCGCGGATAAAGCAGGCGCTGCCGGGGCCGGCGAAGCGCTTGAGGCCGGAACGGCCGGAACCGATGCTGCCGGGGCCGGCGAGACCTCCGGCGAAAACCGCCGCACCCTCTGGATCGGCGGAATCTGCTGCGGCTTCTTTCTCATGGCCGCGGGCGGCGTCCAGCAGATCGGACTCAACTGGACTACCGCGGGTAAATCGGGATTCATCACAGCGCTCTACGTTATCCTCGTTCCGCTGTTCGGCCTGTTTTTAAGACGAAAGATCCGGCCCATCTTCTGGGCCTGTGTCGCCGCGTCCGCTGTCGGGCTCTACCTTCTGTGCATCCCCGCTGACGGGGGCTTCGGCGCCATCAACAAAGGCGATATCATCACCATGGTATGCGCGGCCCTTTTCGCGTTCCATATCCTGGTGATCGACCATTTCTCCCCGAAGGTTGACGGCGTAAAGCTGTCCTGCATCCAGTTCTTCTTCGCGGGCATCGTTACGCTGATCATCGCGCCGTTCCTGGATCCCGCCATGGGCTTCAGCCTGCCCTCCGCCGGCGACGTCCTCGCCTGCTGGTTCCCGATCTTTTATTCCGGCGTCATGTCCTGCGGCATCGCCTATACACTGCAGGTGGTAGCTCAGGCTGATGTGGACCCGACCATCGCTTCCATGATCCTCTGCCTGGAATCGGTGTTCTCGGTGCTGGCCGGCGCTGTGATCCTGGGAGAAGGCATGGGCACCCGCGAGATCATCGGATGCGTTCTGATGTTTATCGCCATCCTCGTCGCCCAGCTTCCCGCAAAAGAAGAGCGGCTCCCGCAGGAACCGCCCGGTGTATGATTTCTGTCTGATCGCAAGACCAGCCGCGGAAGGCACTGCCCTCTCCGCGGTTTTTATTTTGCCTTCGCGGCTTCTTTTTCTTTCTTCTTGATCTCCTCCCAGAGCTTTTCCCCTTCTTCGGGAGTGCTGACCTTTTCATCCCCGAATACCCAGGGATGGCGGCGGATCATCTTCTGTGAGATCCCCCGGATCACGTCATCGATATTGAAACGGTCTCCTTCGGAAGCGATCTGCGCGTGGAGCACGATCTGCAGAAGCACGTCGCCGAGCTCCTCGCAAAGATTTTCGTCATCATGGTTGTCGATGGCCTCCACGGCCTCCCCGGTCTCTTCCAGGAAGTACTTCTTCAGCGTTTCGTGGGTCTGCGCCCGGTCCCAGGGACAGCCGTCCGGCGCGCGCAGCTTTGCTACGATATCGACGAACTCCTCGAATCCGTCTCCTTTCGCAAAGGCAGGCCGGTCCTCGTCCACAATTCCGATATCCGCTGTAATGATCTCCCCGCAGAACTCCTTCGCAAAGGGCTGCAGATGCACCGGCTTCTTCGCGTGAAATGTGATCGTATAATCCGCGCGGACGCAGCGCTCGTCGAGCTCGCTTCTGTCGGTCAGGTCTCCGCTCATTCCGGACGGGATATCCAGCGCAAAAACGACCGCTCCGCCTGCCTTTGCGTCCGCGATCCG
>CADBRP010000009.1 GCA_902797095.1 uncultured Eubacteriales bacterium
GCAATATCCTCCATTGATCAGTTCAGACAGGAACCTGTTGATTCAGGAAGCAAAGACTATACCGGCATATAGAAACGCGGATTTCTCTGCAATCATGAATTATCCCGCTGTACTTAACAGCAACACGCAGGGAAACTGACTTCACACTTCTCGTCACGTTTTACGGTTAAGTGAAATCCTTAATCCCCCGCCTGTGCCGGGGAGAACGGAATGCTTCTTTATAAACTGAAGGTGAATTGAAAGATTGCTGCCTGATTTGACAAACCGGCATCCCGGTTTATCGCTTCTATCCATCCTGGTTGTATTTACATTCAATTTGTATAATATACAGCCGAATCGATTTTAGAAACATCCCGGTAGCATACGGACTCAGCAAAAAAACACCCCTGTACATTTCTATTCTTGTATGGGGGGCGGACTGTCAACAAAGCCCATGTTTTCCGAAAGGAGACAGGGGCTTTGTCATACAATGGATTCAGAAAAGAAGAAAGGAGCAGACTCTCAGGCTATAACCAGCCTTTTAATCTTCTGAACAGCGGCGGTCAGGAAGCACTGTTCCCGCATGATGCGACATTCGCATTGTCGAGGGGCGGAGCCGAAGCGGTGCCAGTGGCAGATGAAGCGAGGCGGAAGCCGGGGGAGGAAAAACAACGGCTTGACGATTATTACAGAACACTTTATAATAACTGCAGAGTGCGAAAAATCGGGAAAAAACTATAGGTTTGATCAGGCAATACACCTCAGAAAGGGGAAAAAACACAGGAATGATCTTGACGGTCTCTCAATCTATGGATAAAGGATCCAGAGAGGAGCAGGAGGATTCAATCCTTTGCTCATCAGAGAAGACATATGCAAAACATGGCTTTTTGGCGGTGCTGAGCGATGGTATGGGTGGGCTGCAGGATGGTGAAAAATTCAGCGGGATCGCGACGAAGACGATGATCAGCACCTTTGAGAACAGCGAACCGGAAAACGATATG
Source organism: uncultured Eubacteriales bacterium (assembly GCA_902797095.1). Taxonomy (GTDB): domain Bacteria; phylum Bacillota; class Clostridia; order Peptostreptococcales; family Anaerovoracaceae; genus Lentihominibacter. The sequence continues at coordinate 981 of CADBRP010000009.1, forward strand.
TGCAGGGAACTGCTGAGGTGCTATGGAGAAGCCCAGCAGGAAGCACTGGCCATTCAGCCGGAGAATGAAGACGACTGGGGTGGCGCTACCGTGATCGCTTTCCTTTTTCGGAACGATAAGTTCGCTTTTCTTTCAGTAGGGGACAGCAGGATTTATCTGCTGCGCGGCGGGGGTCTGATTTTGTTAAACCGGGAACAGACGCTTGGAATTCGTCTGGATGAACGGGCCGCACTGGGGGATCTGACATGGAGCCAGGCAAAGGAAAACGGAAGACGAAAGGCTCTGATCGCTCATTTGGGAAGGGAATCGGGGGTTGAACCGGACGTTTGCTGCCGTCCCCAGGAATTTGTTCCCGGGGATCGCGTCATCCTGATGAGCGACGGGGTTTTCGGAACGCTGTCTGAAGACGAGCTTCTGCCGCTACTTTCCGGTGCGATGTCAACATGTGCGGAAAGCGTCATCAAAGCTGTCCTGGACAAGAAAAAGAAAGGGCAGGACAATTGCAGCGTTTTTATCTTTGAGATGAAAGCGGAAGAAACAGGGAAATGAGAGAGGATGTGTAAGGTTGGAAACGACTAAGGTCGAAAATATTGAAAAAGAAAGATTGCCGGAGAATCCTGTGGAAGAGACGAAACCGGAGAACACGGAGGATAACCAGGTCAAAGAAACTGAAAAGGCCGAGGAAATCAGTGCGCCTGCGGAGGCTGATGGGACTGCAGAGACTGGGGAGACTGCAGAGACCGGGGAGACTGCGGAAACAGGTACGAATGCGGAGACTGATGAGACTGCGGAAACCGTTGCGGCTGCGGAGACTGTGGCGGACGAGGAAGCTACAGTGACTACGGAGAGCACCGAGCCCCCTCCACCAACACCTGTGCCGGAGAAAACGTCAAACGGGAACTGGGGAACGGTGGCATTGATTATTCTGCTGATTATCGCGGCAGGCGCGGCTCTGGCGGTGATCCTTCTCCGGATGAAAAACAAAAGTTTTAAAAGCCTGTACCAGCGGGTTGCAGATCAAGAAACCGAAGCAGTCGTTAATCCGGAATCTCCTTCAGCCTCCATTTCCTGTGGCATGGCTCAGACCATCGGGAAGCGCGAACAGCAGCAGGACAGCCTGTATTGTTCCAACTGGAAGGATCCGAACGCTCTGATGACGCGGGGGATGCTGGCTGCAGTCGCGGATGGAATCGGTGGTCTGAATGACGGCAATCTGGCCAGCCAGAGCGCGATGCAGGCGATGAGAACGACGTTCCTCGAGGGATCTCCCGGAGAACCGCCGGCCGACCGGCTTTTGTCCTGCGCCGCTGCTGCACAGAAAAGTGTGCTGAAGCTGAACGAAACTACCAATTGCGGTGCAACGCTGGTCAGTGTACTGATCACAGGAAGGACGATGCACTTCCTGTCAATCGGGGACAGCCGGATCTATCTCTACCGGGCGGGGGCTTTGCTCCAGCTGAATCGCGAACATATTCTCCGCAGGGAGAACGATGAGAAGGATACGCTTTACGGAACAGGCGAGACGCTGACCAGGAAACGCGCCGGAGCGCTCACATCCTATCTGGGGAAGAGCAATCTGACGCAGATCGACCGTTCGCTGCAGCCGATGAAGCTCATACCCGGCGACAGAATTGCCCTGATGAGTGACGGAGTCTTTAATGTGCTGTCCGAACAGGAATTGATGGCTCATTTGCGGAAAACTCCTGAGGAAGCTGCCCGCGAAATGATTCAGGCTGTGGATCTCCACGATCATCCTTCACAGGACAACGCGACTGTGGTCGTGATTGGCATTGGATGAGAGGAATAGGGAAATGAAGAGGATCATTGCTGTTATTGCGGCGCTGCTGCTGTGCTTTTATCTGGTCCCTGTGATGGCGGGTAATGCGCCGCTGTTTGCCCGGGAGGGAGTCCTGAGAGTTTACGATGAGCTTTATATTTCCGGTAACGGTAAGGTAGACGAACCTATCGGTTATGCGACCGGCTCGGCGTTTGTGGTAGCAAAGGACGGGCAGGGAGCCGTTACGCTCGTTACTAATCGCCATTGCGTGGATGTGGCCTATTCTAATGATAAGGATATCATATCGTATCTGCAGGATGGGTACACATTCCGTGATGTAATCTATATCGCGAATGACGATGCGGATCATCTGGTTCCGGCGGAGATTGTTGCGATCTCGAAGAAAACAGATCTTGCGCTGATCCGGGTAAAATCGCTGAAAAAGAGAGATACGGTTCTGAAGATCTGGAAAGGAGATCCTTCGACGCTGGTTCAGCAATCGGTATATACAGCCGGTTTTCCCGGCGTATCTGACGATATCAAAAGTGAAAAGGCATACTATGAGTTAAAGTCGGACGTGAACAGCGTGACCTTCGCGGACGGGAAAGTGAGCCGCATTATAGAAGCGGAACAAACGGACGTCGGGGAGGTCATTCAGCATAACGCATCCATAAACCACGGCAATTCCGGCGGGCCCCTTCTGGATGAAGACGGGAACGTCGTGGGGGTGAACACATGGGGAGCCGATAAAGATCGAGGGGAACAGACGTACTGGAGCGTCTCCAACCGTGAGTTGATTTCATTCCTGGATGAAAACAAGGTTTCTTTTCAGGAAGGCAAAACCTCCCTCAAACTGGATTGGTCCATGATTGCGATCATCGCGGCGGCGGTGCTGGCAGTTGTTCTGATCATCGCCGCCACCCGCCAGCGCAAGGTCAACCGGGAGCAAAGCCGGAAGATCGAGGAACTCCTGCGCAAGCGCCTGACGCAGTTTACATCGATGATTGTGCCGAAAAAGTCAGTGGCTCCGGAGAATAAGGAAGTACCCCCGCAGAAATCCGGCCAGGTGCCTGCTCCGAAATCCCAGCCTGGCCGTGTCCTGCGGTGCGACAAAGGCGCGCTGGCCGGTAAAAGTTATACGCTGAAGGATAAGCTTGTCATCGGCCGGGATCCGGCGCAATGCAGTGTGGTTTTCTCCAAAGACACAGCGGGTGTATCCAGGGTGCATTGTACGCTTAGTTATAACGAGAAAGGCGTGACCGTTCGTGACGAGAACTCCAGCAACGGTACATATATCGACGGAAAGCGCATTACTCCCGGCGTTGACGTTCCCTTCCACAGGGGGCATCAATTAGGGATCGGATCTGCTGAGAAGCAGGTTTTCACCTTACACAGTCTTCATTAATTTTTCAAGGAGGAAATAAACATGGGAAGCAGAAAGGATTTCACGGACAGCCCCACCATCTTATCGGACGTTTCGTATGTGACCGGTGTTGATGCGACGGAGAGCATCAGGACGACTGTTCCTTCCGGCGAAGGAAGTACAGCGGAAACTGATGAAAGCTGGGCCAAGACAGAGCCGATAGACGGCGGGAAAACTGAAGTGGCGGGCATGTTTGAAGTGAAAGGCAAGATGGTTTCGCCTACCGTGGGCTGGCTGATCTGTATCAAAGGCCCTTGCAAGGGTGAAGATTTCAAACTTCATACCGGTTGGAATTACATTGGCCGCGGCAATGAAAACGAAGTGAATATTCCGGATCCGAAGGTGGACCGGAGCAACATGGCGAAGATCGCTTACGACCATATGGGAAGGACGTTTGTAATCGCTCCCGGTGACAATACGCGCAATCTGACCTACTGGGGCGGCAAGCCGGTGCTGATGCCGACGCCCATCAAAGCTTATGACGTGATAACGCTTGGTGACAGTGATCTGATGTTTGTTCCGCTTTGCGGTGAACATTTCTCCTGGGAGGAATAAGAGTTGCAATCTCTGTGCTATTACTGCATGACGCCAACCATGGCAGGAAATACCTGTTCGGTATGCGGCAGGCCGCCTGTGCCGTTTTCAAAGGAAAACGATGCCGGTGTGCTGCCGCCCGGCACGGAGCTGGATAATGGCAGTGTTGTTGTCGGCGCAAAAATCGGACGGGGCGGGTTTGGCATCACCTACTGTGCCCTGGACCGGCAGAGCGGAAAACGGGTTGCCCTGAAGGAATTCATGCCGAACCACCTGGTCACCCGGCTGGCGGACGGGAAAGAAGTCGCAGTCGTCGCCGGAAATGACGATACTTATCTGTCTGCCAGAAGGAGCTTTATGCGCGAAGCGAACGTGCTGAATAAGCTCCGCAAACATCCCAACATCGTGAAAGTACTGTTCACACTGGAAGAGAACAATACGGTTTACTACGGGATGGAGTTTCTGGAAGGTGATAACCTTGCTGTCTGGGCCAGGAATCGTTATCCCAAAAAGCCGATGCCGGCCAAAGAAGCCTGCAGCGTGATGCTGCCGGTCATGGACGCGCTGATCTTCTGCCACGAAATAGGTGTGCTGCACAGAGACATCAGTCCGGACAATATCCTGATCTGCAAAGACGCGCAGGGAAATCCAAAGCCTAAGCTGATTGATTTCGGCGCTGCCCATGTAGCCATTGAGGATTTTACGCACACGTTTCCCAACGTTCGCAAAGCGTATTTTTCTCCGCTGGAACAGATGTCCGGAAACTCAAACGATCAGGGAAGCTGGTCCGACGTATATTCCCTTTGCGCGACGATCTATTACCTGATCACAGGGCGGTTTCCTGTTTCGGCGATTGAAATGGCGACCGGAACCGCCAGGTTGCAGCCGCCCTCTGAACACGGCGCACGCATTCCGGAGAACGCGGAAGACGTACTGATGCACGGGATGGTCCTGGATTATCAAAGGCGCATTCAGACGGTAAAAGAGTTCCGCGATGAGTTCTGCAAGGCTCTCGATGTTGAAGTCACAGAACCCGTGAAGTCTGCGCCGCCACGTCCCGAACCGCCTCCGCAGGTCTTGCCGCCTTTGGACCCGGCTGATGACCCGGAAGACCCCTGCCCGGATCCGGTCCAAAGCAATGCACAAGTGACGACGGTAGAACAGCTTCCCCGGGAGAAAAGAAGGATTTTTATCCGCGGAGTAATCTACCTGCTGCTGGCGGGAGCGTGCTATGGAACCGGCTACTGTTTCCTGGGCCTAACCGGCCTGCTGTTCGGCTGGCTGGTTTTCTCCCTGGTTCTGATGATCAGCCTGCTGATTTCCGGATCAACTCCGGGTATGGCGGCCGCGGGCCTGCGATTTGTTGACAGGAACGGTTCGGAAAACAATGGGCGAATGATTCTTTACGCATTCCTGAACGCTTCTCCGCTCGGATTGCTGGACGGCATGCTGCTGCTTGCCGGCAAAGACGGGTTGTGCAGCAAAATCTGCGGCCTGAGATATGAGTCCAGAGGCCTGCGGAAGCAAATGAATGATTCTCCTCCAACCGGCGGAGAAAAAACGGATCCGAAGACCGCGCAGGAGACGGAAACCGGACTGAAGACGAAACCTCACTCTTCAGAAATGCCTCGACCCTCTGCAACCATGAAGGGAGTTGACGGGCCGATGAAAGGGCGAAACCTCAATGTCTTTGACGGCGATATCCTCGGACGGAATCCTGAAAAAGCCCAGGTGGTTGTAGGCGGAGAGGATGCAACGGTTGGCAGGGCGCATTGCCGCTTTGTTTACGCGAAGACCAAAGGGAAGTGGGGAATCGTAAATCTTTCCTCGAACGGAGTTGCCATCAACGGCAACCGGATCTTTGAGAAAGAAGGAAAGCCGAAAGTGATTCCGGACGGCGCAACAATTCAGATCGGGAAAAGCACTTATACATTCAAGGTGAAACAATAATTTTTCGGAGATGGGGTGTTCGGATGAAAAAGATTCTCGTGATGATTACTTTGCTGGTAATGCTCTGCTTATGCTGCCTGCCGGCTTCTGCAGACGACCTGCAGTCGTTCGCGGTTCAAGCGGTTCGCGTCAGTGAAAACGGAAAATTGAGTGTAATCGTTTTTGACCCGCAGGAAGGGCAGCTAAAGGAAGAAGGCTATACGATGACGCTGGATCAGGCGCCCGTTTCGATCCAGTCGATTTCTGCGCTGAAAGACGCAGAGACAGAAACGACATGGCTGTTTGTCGTTGACCTGTCCATTCTGGGTGCCAAACAGCTGGCAAAAACCAAAGCGATCCTGACGGGCGTCCTGCTCGGAAGCGGGACTGTGCTCGGTGCAAAGGATAAAGTCGCGGTTTACACGACGGGCATGACGGCGAAGAATATTCAGCTGACGAATGACAGCGCGGAGATCCAACGGCAGATCGAAGCACTGAAGCAGGACAGGGGAAGTAATCAGCTTTACGCCCAGGCGGCCGCGGCGCTCAATTATCTGGAAACCGGAAAAGATGTACAGGACCGGAGGGTTCTTGTATTGATTTCCAGCGGTACGAATGAGACGAGCACAGGAATGACATATGAAGAGCTGAGCGAAAAACTGCAGAAAACAAAAACGACGGTATATACGTTTGCGCTTAAGGCCGATTCAAAAAAGGTCGAAAAGTATAATGCCCTTGCGAGATCGAGCGCAGGAGGGCAGTTCTATGAGATTCCGGTAAACAGCGCCTCAGTTGATTCAGAGGTGCAGGAGCTGATCCGGAATGAAAAGCGGTTCCGCTGCTTTTCCGCGAATCCCGCGGAAGCGGAAATAAAAGGCAAAACGATTTCCGTCAGCAGAACAGATAACACGAGGGTCAGCGACAGCATTGATCTGACCAGCGATCAGCAGGTCATGCTCAACAATGCCGTGGAACGTGTTAAGGTTACTCCGACGCCTACACCTGAGACTGAAGAAGAGTCAGCCGAGGACAAAAACGGAGACGATAAAACAGAAAAAGGCGGATTGGATACCGTTCAGATCGCCCTGATCGCGGGAGCGGCTGTCCTGGTGATTCTGGTCATCACACTGATTGTCAGGAAAAGCAGGAAGAATGAAAAAAATTCTCCTGCGCCTGCTCCGGTGCCCGGGCCTTACGAAGAATCTGACGGAAAAACTGAAGTGGTAAATAACCAGGCTCCGGCAGTTTCGTCGCTTATGGTCAAACTCGATTCTGTCGGGCTGGACGAGACGAAGACATATTCCTCTCCCATGGTGGATGAACTTGTGATCGGGCGGGTGCCGAAACAATCAAGGCTGATTGTTCCGGATCCGAAGGTTTCAGGAGCAAACAGCAAGCTGACCTATGAAAACCGCGTGATGTATATCGAGGATCTGGGCTCAACAAACGGAACACAGCTGAACGGCATGAAGGTGACGGGGAAAGTAGTTGTTCATCAGCAGGATACTATTCGCATCGGACAGACCAATCTGCGGATCAGTTGGGAAAAAGTGAAATAACTGATACCGGCGTCGGAATCATCGTCATTGATCCGCTTTGCAAAGCGTGATGCCGGTTAAGTCAGGAAGGCAGCATAGAGCGGGGTATTGTACCATGGGTCCCGGGTCCGGTTAATTGGGGCTGAGTGGACAATAACCCCGCCGCTCTTGTGTATTAAAGACATGGAAAGATTCTGCCGGATCTGCGGAAAGATGACGCTGTCTAAGGGGAAATACCCTGTGAGCATCGAAGAATACAGTGAACTCAGGATTTCAGATACTTGACGGAAAGGAAAGGGGCAGCCCGTGACAAATCCCAGACTGATCTGTTTTGCATGTATGAAGGAACTTCCTTCAGAAGACGCGGTTTGCCCGTCTTGCGGGCATGATAACCGTCTTCGCGGAAATGGACCGGGATTCCTGAACAGTTGTGTGCTTGGCGCGCAGTATCTGTCAGGCAAGGTGCTCGGTCGGGGCGGCTTTGGTATCACCTATCTCGGCCTGGACTTGTTCCTGGGGCGGAAAGTTGCCATCAAGGAATATTTCCCTGAAGGCGTTGTGCATCGGAACACGGAAACCCAGCGTGTACTTCCTTTCGGGGGCTCCATGGAGGAGGAGTTTGAGAAAGGCCGAAACCGTGCCCTGCGGGAAGCCCGTGTTGCCGCCCAGCTGGAGGATATTCCGAACACAGTCAGGATCTACAGCGTGCTGGAAGCGAACAACACGGTATACATCGTGATGGAGTATATCGACGGAATCACGCTGACGGCTTATGTGCAGCAGTCGGGAGGGAAACTGCCCTGGGTGCTGGCCTGGCCGAAGATTGAGCCGGTTCTCGACACGCTGGGCAGGGTACACGCCAGGGGAATCGTCCATCGGGACGTCAGTCCGGATAATATTATGCTCCGTTATCCGGATGCGACGCCGGTGCTGCTGGACTTTGGTACAGCCAGGAGTTTTACTTCCGGGAATACCGAGCATTCCGTATCGCTGCGCTTGGGTTATTCGCCCATGGAAATGTATACCAGCAGCGGCGCGATCGACCAACGGTCTGACGAGTATGCGGCAATGGCTACGCTGTATTTCATGCTGACGGGGAAAAAACCGGAATCCCCGTTGAATGTAGCCGCAGGGATTGGAACGGTAGAACCGCCGTCGAACCTGGGATCGGATATTCCCACCGGGGCAGGAAGCGTGGAATCAGTCCTGATGAAAGGTCTTTCCTGCAGGATGGAAGACCGTTATCCGACGATCGAGGATATGCGGCAGGCTTTTCACCTGGCTCTGGAACAGGGAGCGACCATGGCTGAACCTATCCGGGAACCTGTTTCCGGTAAAGGGAAAAACAAAAGCAATACCGGCGGAAAAACACAGGGAACCAAAGGTCCTGAGTATTCTCCAAAGCAAACGGAACAACAAGATAATGCGGCGGAAGAACATACAGGCCGCGGGAAAAACCAGCCGGAATCGCCGGGCAGGAAAAAGCGGATCCTGATTCCTGCCGTGATCGTTGTGGTTCTTGCTGCTATTGCATGGATACTGTTCGGACAGCCTAAAGGGCCAGGACCGGAACCGACGGCAATACCTGTTGTGACAGAACAGGGGGAACCGACAGAAATACCGACGGAGGAACCGACGGAAACACCGACGGAAACACCGACGGAAACACCGACGGAGGAACCGACGGAAACACCGACGGAGGAACCGACGGAAACACCGACGGAGGAACCGACGAAAACACCGACGGAAACACCGACGGAAACACCTATTCCGACCTTTACAATCACCTGGCAGGATGATACGGGCCGGATAATCGATACGACTACTGTCGAGCACGGCGTCATGCCAACCCATGCCAATCCCACGAAAGAACAGGATGAACGGTATACATATATCTTCGCCGGCTGGGAACCTGCCATTTCAAGTGTTACAGGTGATACTACTTATAAGGCAACGTTTAAACCGGAACCGATTGTGACTTCTGTGCCCGGCTGGATCTGTACAAATTGCGGAAAAGCGAACAACGACGGAGACTCTTTCTGTACGGAATGCGCTGCGCCACGTGATACAGGAAACAAGTGGATCTGTTCGAATTGTAGTGCTGAAAATACCTTTGATGATTATTTCTGCACAAACTGTGCGCAGACAAAACTATGCCTTGAATGCGGTCATAGTGTACCCAAGGAAGACAAATATTGCTCCAATTGTGCAACAGAGGTCGGAAAATGGAAATGCTGGCAATGTGGTGAACTTCAGGACAAAGACGATACTTTCTGCGTGAATTGCGGAACCGAACGGCACAAGCCGGGAATCAGGACATCATCATCTGCCCCTTCTGCATCATCTGTCACTGTGGGAGATATCATAGCTTACGGCACATATCCACAGACGAAAGAGGGAACCGATCAGACACCGATCGAGTGGATCGTGCTGGATTATGACGAAGCAAATCACAAGGCGCTGTTGCTCAGCAAATACGGTCTGGACGCAAAACCGTATAACACGAAATTTACGGCTATCACCTGGGAGAATTGTTCTCTGCGGACCTGGCTGAATGGTGAATTCCTGAACAAAGCGTTCAGCGCGGCCGAGCAAACCGCCATTCTGACCACCGCGGTGGACAACAGCAAATCCCAGGGATACAGTGGGTGGAATACGGACGGCGGAAACAACACGGAGGA
>CADBRP010000010.1 GCA_902797095.1 uncultured Eubacteriales bacterium
AAGAATGAGTGACTATGTAATGATGCCGGAGGCTGGATGCTTAAGAATGAATGACTATGTGATGATGCCGGAGGCCGGAGTGGCGTAATTCCTTGATTTTTCTCTAATAGTTGCCAAAAATCCGGAGCAAATCCGTGGCGGATGCCGGTTTCGGAGCGGATTTTGGGTATCGGCTGAAATGAAAAAGAAAAAGTTGCCAAAAGTGAAGAACTTTTTGGCAACTTTTCTGTTTTTTCTTTGATTTTGAGAAAGAAAAGCCCGATAGCAGACACCAAAGGAACCGCCGCGAACACAAACAACATGTCCCGACAGCAGACAGCCTGGAGAACGCCGTAAATGCAAACAGCCTGAAACGAGTATGTTTCAGGACAAAAAGAAAAGCCCCAGACCGCTGTCCGACACAGCAATCCAAAGCCCTTCCCCAAGAGCGCGAGACGGGACTCGAACCCGCGACCCCCACCTTGGCAAGGTGGTGTTCCACCAACTGAACCACTCGCGCATATGATGTTATGTGTGTACCTCAAAGACAGGTAGTATAATACAATAATTCCCTCGGACTGTCAACATTATTCACAGATTTTCTTTTCTCCTTTCGTGCATCTTATTTAAAACAATCCGCATGCCTGATTGACAAATTCGACTAAGGGATGGGCTTTTTCAAGAGAATTCTTGTGAATTATGCTTTCGTTTGATACAATACTTCTGTTAAAGGCATCTGGCCTGTCGTTTCGAAAGGAGGCTACTCATGCAGCAGTATGTCAAGCTGGAATCCAAACATTTCCCGAATGTTATTCTGCGTGTCACACAAGGGCATTTCGTCACGCCCGGATCGCACGTGAATTATTATCTTGATACGATCCCGATGAAATCCCGTATGAGCGAAGCAAAGGCGGTCGCTGCGGCGCTGGCGGAAGCTCATCTTGCGTCCACGGCAGTGGATACGATCGTGTGCCTCGATGATATGGAGATCGTCGGCGCGTACCTCGCGGATGAACTGACGAGGGCCGGCGTCATTTCCAAAAATATGCACAATACGATGTATGTCCTTAAGCCGGATCATTCGGCGAGCGGGCAGATCATTTTCCGGGAGAACATCGCCCCGTGGATCAGCGGAAAGAACGTGCTGCTTCTGTGCGCGATCGCCACGACCGGCAGTTCGCTCGGACGCGCCGTCGACGCTCTTTACTATTACGGGGCTACGCTGACCGGCATTTCCGCGATCTTCTCAAATGTTTCGAGGGTCAGCGGACTTGACGTGCACGCGCTCTATACGCAGAAGGATGTGCCGGATTACATTTCCTTCGATGCGAAGGACTGCCCGATGTGCAAGAACAAGGTGAAGATCGACGCGCTCTGCAACAGCCTCGGCTATACCAAACTGTAAACGAGATCACATAAGCAATACTCTGCTGCAAACGCGGATGCGGAATGCATCCGCGTCGGACTGATAATGATGATAACCCGAGAAAGCACCTTAAAGCAGATCTATGAGACCGCCGTGGGGCATGACGCCCTTCAGAAGATCCTCCTGCAGATGGGCCTGCCGGACAACCTCCTGTCCAATTCGGTGAGCGGCAGGATCCGTATAAAGGATCTTGAAAAACTCGCGGGAAGGAAACTGAGTCCGGGTCTTATCGATACCCTTCTTCACCTGATCAATTCCGAAACATCCATTCCGGTGACGGGGCGCGGCCCCGTCCGTCCGGCGTGGTGGAAGGAAGCGGTCTTTTATCAGATCTATCCGAGTTCCTTTGCCGACGGAAACGGGGACGGGACCGGAGATCTTAAGGGGATCCTTACGAAACTTGATTACCTTAAAGATCTCGGGGTGGACGCCCTCTGGCTTTCGCCGATCTATGATTCCCCGCTTGACGACAACGGATATGACATCCGCGATTACCGGAAGATCCTCGCCGCGTACGGCACGATGGAGGACTTTGACCTCCTTCTTGCGGCAGCGCATGAGCGCGGGATCCGCCTGATCATGGATCTTGTCGTCAATCACACTTCGGATGAGCACGCATGGTTTCAGGCCGCGCTTTCCGATCCGTCCTCGCCCTACAGGCAGTATTATTTTTTCCGGGACGCGGAAAATGAGAATGAGCTTCCGAACAACTGGGATTCGTTCTTTACCGGGCCGGCATGGAACTATTATGAGGAGCAGAAGGC
>CADBRP010000011.1 GCA_902797095.1 uncultured Eubacteriales bacterium
CACAGATACGCGGACATCACGGTGAAGATGCCGAAGCGGTACTCTTTCGCCGAAGAGGCTGTGAAGAGCATCGTCAAGGAGAAGATCCGCCGCGGAAAGGCGGAGGTGTCCCTGATGTTCGAAACGCTGACGGAGGCGGACCTTACCGTGCAGCTGAACCGTCCTGTGGCGGAGCAGTATCTGGAAAACCTGACGGCTATGAAGAAGGATTACGGGCTTGCGGGCGAGATCGATGTCAGCCTGCTGGCGGGACTTCCTGATGTGCTGCGGGCGGTTCCGGATGTGGAGGATGAAGAGGAAGTCACGCAGGCCATCTCCCGCGCGGCAGAGCTCGCCGCGGAAAACAACGATCTCATGCGGATCAAGGAAGGTGAAAGACTCTGCGAGGACCTCAGGATGCGCGGGAAGCTGATCCGGGAGCTGGTTGAAAAGATCAGCGCGCGGGCGCCCCAAGTGGAGAAGGAATACGTGCAGAAGCTGGAGGAGAGGATCCATGAGCTTTTAGACAGCGAGGTAGAGATCCCGAAGGAACGCATCCTGACAGAAGCGGCGATCTTCGCGGACCGGGCCAACATCACCGAGGAGCTGGTCAGGCTGGACAGCCATATGATACAGCTTGACAGCATCCTTTCGTCATCGGGCGCTCCGGTGGGCAAAAAGCTGGATTTCCTGGTGCAGGAGATGAACCGGGAGGCCAATACCATCGGTTCCAAGGCAAATGATCTGGAGATCACATCGCTGATGCTGGAGACCAAGAGCGAGATCGAAAAGATTCGCGAACAGGTGCAGAATATAGAATAATGCATCTTGTGAAACATAATTCACAGTGTTATAATAATTAGCTGAGCTTACGGAATTAAGAGCCATTAGGGGAGACAGCATGAGGAAGGGAAGACTTTTTATCATATCCGGCCCCTCGGGCACCGGCAAGGGAACCATCTGCAAACGGATCGTGCAGGAGGACCCGAACATCCGCTTTTCGGTCTCCGTGACGACGAGGAATCCCAGGGAAGGGGAGATCCACGGCAGGGACTACTTCTTCATCAGCAAGGATGAATACATGCTCCTGCTGGAACAGGACGGTTTTCTGGAGCATGCCAGCGTCTACGGAAGCACACTGTACGGGACGCCGAAGGAACCTGTGCAGAAGTGGCTGGAAGAGGGAACGGACGTGATCCTGGAGATCGACGTGCAGGGCGCCTTTCAGGTGAAGAAGAATGAGCCCGACTGCGTCATGATCTTCATTCTGCCCCCGTCTCTGGAGGAACTTAAGGCGAGGATCCTCAAGAGAGGCTCGGAGACAGAGGAGACTATGGCTGCCAGGCTCGGCGAGGCGCAGAAGGAGATCGACCAGGCGCCGCTTTATGATTATCAGGTGGTCAACGCGGATCTTGACAGAGCTGTTGAGGAAGTCCGCGGCATCATAGAAAAGGAAAGAAATAAATAAACAGGAGGAAGCAGATAAATGTTGTACCCATCCATAAATACCATCAGAACGAAAGCAGACAGCAGATACACACTGGTGATCCTGGCGGCGAAGAGAGCCAGAGACATCATCGACGGCATGCCGAAGCTGACAGAGGTGGACATCGACAGACCGGTTTCCATCGCGGCCAACGAGATCGCCGAGGATCTGATCACATATAAGGAAGCGGAAGAATAAAAATAATGCCGCGGGGTGGCCAAACGGACGGCACGCTGTGCGATAATCGTACCGGCACGGGCTGTTTTTAAGGAGGTCACACGGAATGCATAATTCATTTGTATTCAAAATCAGCCGCGGAGTTTATTCCGTTCCGTTCGGCGAAATCATTTTCATGGAAAAGCAGAAAAGGCAGATGCTCCTTCACACAAAGGAAAAGGAGCATCTTTTTTATGCGGCTTTTGATGAGATAATGCCGAGGCTGGATGAAAGATTCATGCGCTGCCACAGAAGTTACATCATCAATATGGATCACGTCAGGACAATGAACCGCGGCAGGATCGTAATGTCGAACGGGTCAGTCATCATGATGGGCAGCAAGTCCTTCAGGAGGACTCTGCAGGGATTCGAAGAGTACCTGCGCAGGAACCTGAACGGACAGAGATAACCATTTAGTTTTATCATCGCCAGTGGGAATCCGGGCCGGCGGAGCCGGCCCGGCCCGTTGAGCGCCCGTGCCGCTTCCGGCCGGGAAATGAAGGGGACCCGGCCGGAAAAAACACTGCTGACCGCCAGACCTGCCTTTGCGCGAAAAAACTTCTGTCCGGAGTGCTTTCGGGCACAAAAAAACGTTGCAATTCCAACAGGATTGTAGTATATTGTTTATCGGTGTCGGCAAATAACGGCACGATCATAAAACACACACGGAGGCTCTGAGGAAAGCCGGTGCCTTAACGGCCTTGCAAAGGCTGTCGCGTCCGGAAAACGGAGGCGCAGGAGGTTGCTTTTCGGTAAGTCATCCGTGGAAGTTTCAAAAACCGAAAGGAGAAAACACAATGTCAGTAATTTCAATGAAACAGCTGCTGGAAGCAGGCGTCCACTTTGGACATCAGACACGCAGATGGAACCCGAAGATGGCTCCGTACATCTTCACAGAGAGAAACGGGATCTACATCATCGACCTCCAGAAGACAGTAAGAAAGATCGATGAAGCGTATGAGTTCATCAAGGAAGTAGCTGCAAGCGGCAAGCCGGTTCTGTTCGTAGGAACAAAGAAGCAGGCGCAGGCCGCGATCCACGACGAAGCTCTCAGATGCGACATGTTCTATGTCAATCAGAGATGGCTGGGCGGAATGCTCACCAACTACAAGACCATCTCCCAGAGAATCAAGAGACTCTATGAGATCCAGGCGATGGAGGAAGACGGAACATTTGAGAAGCTTTCCAAGAAGGAAGTCGGCAAGCTGAGACTGGAATATGAGAAGCTGGAGAAGTTCCTGGGCGGCATCAAGGAAATGAAGGGCATGCCGGGCGCGATCTTCGTAGTAGACCCGAAGAAGGAAAAGATCGCTGTCAATGAAGCACGCAAGCTGAACATCCCTGTTGTCGGAATCGTTGATACAAACTGTGATCCGGACGATGTTGACTACATCATCCCGGCGAACGATGACGCGATCAGAGCGGTCAAGCTGATCTCAAGCTGCATGGCTGACGCTGTTATCGAAGCGAGACAGGGCGAAAGCTTTGACGAAGGCGAAGATCTGCAGGCTGAGGAAGCCGCGGCGGAAGAGACCGTTGAGGCTGCTGAGGAAGCCAAGGTCGAGGAAGGCGAAGCTCCCGCTGAGGAAGCAGACGCTGAGTAATTGAACAGATAGTATTAAGGAGATAATAACATGGCTGTAACAGCAAAGATGGTAAAAGAACTGCGCGAAATGACAGGCGCGGGCATGATGGACTGCAAGAAGGCTCTGGTAGAGGCTGACGGCGATATTGATAAGGCTGTTGAGGTCCTGAGAGAAAAGGGACTGTCCAAGGCTGCCAAGAAGGCCGGCAGAATCGCCGCGATGGGTCTTGTCAAGACTGCTTTCACAGAAGACGGCAAAACAGCCGCTATCGTAGAAGTAAACTCCGAGACAGACTTCGTTGCCAAGAACGATGA
>CADBRP010000012.1 GCA_902797095.1 uncultured Eubacteriales bacterium
CCCTTGAAAAACTCATACACCGCCATCACGCCGATCACAAAGCATCCGGCGTAAAGCACATATCCCCCGATGATAAGTATCACCAGCAGCGGAGCCATAATCAGTCCTGAGAGGATCCTTGTCTTCATATCAGAGTTCCTTTCTGCTTTTCTTACTTTCTTCCGCCGTATCTTCTGTCTCTGCTCTGGAATTCTCCGATCGCTTTTTCGAATTCCTCCGGCGTAAAGTCAGGCCAGTACACGTCGGTAAATACAAATTCGCTGTAGGCGCACTGCCACAGCAGGAAATTGGAGAGGCGCTGCTCTCCGCTGGTGCGGATGATCAGCTCGGGATCTCCGCATCCCGTTTCGCGCGCTCCGGTATAAAGCCGCTCCGAGATCATCTCATCCGTGATCTGACCGGGCTCGATCCTTCCGTCTCTGACCTCGCCGGCCAGCAGGTTTACGGCACGGACGATCTCATCCCTGCCTCCGTAGTTCAGCGCGATGTTGAACTGCATGCCTGTATTTCCGGCGGTATCAGATACCGCGCGGTTCACCGCCGCGACAGCGTCATCAGGCAGCGCTGACAGATCACCGAGGATCATCAGCCTTACGTTATTCCGCATCAGCTCCTTAAGTTCTGTTCTGACATAGCGGATCAGAAGCCGGAACAGTCCTGATATCTCCTGCGCCGACCGCTTCCAGTTCTCTGTGGAAAAAGCATAAACTGTAAGATGCTTCACTCCGAGATCACTGGCGCGGCGTACGATTTCTATCATCGCCTTCATTCCGGCGTTGTGGCCCGCAAGTCGGGGCAGCCCTCTCTGTTTCGCCCATCTGCCGTTTCCGTCCATTATGATGGCGATGTGGGCCGGGATTCTGTCTTTGTCCATTCTTCTCTCTTCCGCCCGTTTCCCGGACGCGTCATAAAATTATAAATAGGATGTGATCCTGATCCGGACCACATCCGTTTTTCTGCATCATCAGAGTCAATTCCGCACGGCGGCTCAGACCTCCATGATCTCCTTTTCCTTGGCGGCGACGATCTCGTCAATATCCTTGATCGCCTGATCCACCATATCCTGGATCTCATCCAGAGCTTCCTTCCGGTCATCCTCAGTATAATCGCCGGCCTTTTCAAGCTTCTTGACCTTATCGTTGGCGTCTCTTCTGAGGTTTCTGACAGCGACCTTGGTCTCCTCTCCCATCTTCTTGACAGTCTTGGTCAGTTCCTTTCTGCGCTCCTCGGTTACCTGGGGAATCTGCAGGCGAATCACCTTGCCGTCGTTGATGGGGTTGATCCCGATGTTGGCGATGTTGATCGCCTTCTCGATCTCCGGAATGCTCTTCGGATCAAAAGGCGTGATCAGAAGTGTTCTCGGCTCCGGCACAGAGATATTGGACAGAGACTTGAGCGGTGTCGGAGTGCCATAGTATTCGACCATGACCTTGTCCACCAGCGCCGCGTTCGCTCTTCCCGCGCGTACTGTAGCCAGATCCTCCTTCAGCAGCGATTCGCTTTTCCGGATTTTTTCCTGTAATACATCCATACTGAATTCACTCATGATTTTTACCTCCGTATGATCGTGGTTTATCTTCCGGAGACGATCGTTCCGATCGGCTCTCCGCAGACTGCTTTCATAACGTTGCCGTCCTCCGCAAGCGCAAACACATGGATCGCGATGTCATTATCGCGGCACAGCGCGGCGGCTGTGGCATCCATGACCTTCAGATCCTGTTCCAGAACCTGCGTGTGGGTAAGGCTGTCGTAACGGACCGCGTCCGGATTCGTCGCGGGATCGTCCGAATATACAGCATCGATTTTTTTAGCCAGCATGATGACATCCGCGCCGATCTCGGCAGCCCTGAGCGCGGCTGTGGTATCTGTTGAGAAGAACGGGCTTCCTGTGCCTGCTCCGAAGATCACGACACGGCCCTTCTCCAGATGCCTGATCGCCTTTCTGCGCACATACGGCTCCGCGACCTCTCTCATCTCGATGGCGGTCTGAACTCTTGTCGGAACGCCCAGTGTTTCCAGCGCTTCCTGCAAAGCCAGGGAATTCATGACTGTCGCCAGCATGCCGATATAATCGGCAGTAGCCCTGTCCATGTTCTCACTGGTCCTTCCTCTCCAGAAGTTTCCCCCCCCGACAACGATAGCAACTTCAGTTCCGATATCGGCAACTTCCTTCACCTGCGCGGCGACCTTCCGGACCATCTGGTTGTTGATTCCGAAATGCTGTTCTCCGGCCATCGCCTCTCCGCTGAGTTTGAGAAGGATTCTCTTATATCTCGGCTCCATATACTGCTCCTTTGTCACTGTTTATTTGTTCTTCCACTGCGGACTGCGCTTTTCGAGGAACGCCTTTGTTCCTTCTCTCATATCCTCGGATCCGAACAGGACTCCGAAGGCATTGACCTCGTACGCGGAACCGGACTTCAGGTCTGTATCGTAGCCGTTGTTTGTAACGTCCTTGGCAAGGCGGATCGCGATCGGCGCCTTGTCGATGATCATATTCGCGACTTTGATCGCTTCATCCATCAGCTGTTCAGGCTCTACGACCTTCTCTACCAGACGGATCCTTGCCGCTTCCTCAGCGTCAATGACATCTCCGGAGAAGATCAGGTACTTGGCCATTCCTCTTCCTACCAGTCTGGGCAGTCTGAGGTTTCCGCCGAATCCCGGGATGATTCCGAGGCCGACTTCCGGCTGTCCGAACTTGGCCTTTGTTGAAGCGATACGGATATCACACGCCATCGCGAGCTCACAGCCGCCGCCGAGGGCAAAACCGTTGACCGCGGCGATAACAGGCTTCTCAACATTCTCGATCAGATTCATGACCAGATGTCCTCTTCTGGCGAAATCTCTTCCCTCTACAGCATCAAGCTCAGCCATCTGCGCGATATCAGCACCTGCAACGAAGGCTCTGCCTTCTCCAGTCATGATGACCGCTCTGATATCATCATCTTCTCTGATTTTAACGAACACTTCGTAAAGCTCGTCAAGTACCTGGCTGTTCAGGGCATTCATCTGCTTCGGTCTGGAGATAGTAACCGTTGCAATGCTGTTGTTTTCTTCATATTTGATGGTCTCGTACATTGTAGTTCTTCCTTTCCTGCGGACTCCTGCCCGCTTACGCGCAAATTCTGTGCTTTTTTCACAGACCTCGAATATTTTACCATTTTTACATTCTGTCTGCAATGGTAAAAGGAAAGCACTTGATTCTGTTTGTATGTTCTATCTGCCTCCGGTGTTTTCCGAAATCCTCTTTGTTATCAGAGAAGCCAGATACGCGGCTCCGTAACCATTGTCGATATTGACTACGCCTATCCCGTTGGCGCAGCTGTTCAGCATCGCCAGCAGCGCGGAGATCCCCCCGAAGCTGGTTCCGTATCCCACACTGGTCGGGACCGCTATCATCGGAACGGAAACAAGACCACCGACCACGCTGGCAAGCGCGCCCTCCATTCCCGCCGCGGCGATCACAACATCCGCTTCGCGGATCTTGTCAAGGCGGTCAAAGAGCCTGTGGATCCCCGCTACGCCCACATCATATACGCGGTTCACCCTGTTTCCCATGATCTGCGCGGTGACCGCGGCCTCTTCCGCGACGGGAATATCCGCTGTACCGGCGCACACAACGGTTATAATACCATTGACCTCAGCCTCAGGTTCGTGAAGTTCTTCCGCGGGTACCCGCGAATCCCGGCTGCCTTCCGCGGATCTGTTTTTAATATCATATTCCGGCGGAAGATTCTCTCCTGCCGCTATGATCCTTGCCGTCCTGTAGAATACCGCTTCGGGAATCTCTTCCTTCACCGCCCGGAAATCCTCAGAATCAGCGCGTGTAGCCATGACCGCAGCTCCGGAGCCGTAAAGCTCCCTGAAGATCCGGCTGATCTGGGCCGGCGTCTTTCCCTGCGCAAAAATCACTTCAGGAAAACCTGTGCGGATCTCCCTGTGATGATCCACCTTGGCGAAGCCGAGATCTCTGTACGGCAGATCCTTAAGCTCTTCATACGCGGTCTCCGGTCTGATATATCCGTCTCTTACCTTTTCC
>CADBRP010000013.1 GCA_902797095.1 uncultured Eubacteriales bacterium
AGCCAACGTATAATGATTCACATGAAGCGCATCAGCGATATCGACGCGAGGACATAAGTGTGATTACAAGAAGCAGATCAGCGAAGAGGTCCTGGATACTGCGGTAGCTGAAGTCATGACCGCATTGGTCAAGAAACCCAAGTTTGCGGCTTTGATGCAGTCCACGATCAACATGAGGGTCGATACCACAGCGATCGATCAGGAGATCGAAAACTATGAAAAAGAGCTGCGCCGCTTCTACTCTCTGAAAAGCAAGCTTCTGGAAGAGATCGACGGCCTCGAAGGACTCCTCCTGGATGCCAAGGCAAAGAAAAGGACGATAGAGGCAGAGAGAATAACAGGAGATAACATCTACAAAATCCTGTGTAATTATGATAAAATGTACGCAGTCATGGACGAGGCCGAGCGCAGACGTCTGATGGAATCTCGGATTGACGAAATCCAGATCTATGAAGAGCGGCAGCCTAATGGTCAGTGGCTGAAATCCATCAAATTCAAACAGCAAATGGAAAAAAGGCTGGGATAACTTGATCGCGGTACTTGAACGGGGAGGAGAAAGTGGCTGAACGATTTTATTTTGAAAGACCTTCGGCAGCAAGAAAAGCTGAGATCATTGATTATCTGAATGAGTTTGCAGCTGCCGGATCAAAGATCAATGGAAGCGGTTCCCTGGACAAAATCCTTTCCGGATGGACGTTTGAACAGGCGCTTGAGAGATGCCTGAATATGGAAAACAAGGAGTACGCCAAGAAGGCGGGCCGGTGTCCCGGGAAGACCTTCCTGCTGATCCGTGAAAAGGACAACCGGCTCGTAGGGACGGTCAATATCCGCTGGGATCTGAATGAGGAAATGCTCCGCTTCGGCGGCCATATCGGATACGGAATCAGACCATCTGAACGCAGAAAAGGGTATAACAAGATCAATCTGTATCTTGCTTTGAAGGAAGCGAAGAAGATAGGATTAGATCGCGTTATGATCGATTGTGCGGCTTCCAATATAGCCTCAGATAAAACGATACAGGCTTTAGGAGGTATACGGGAGCGCTGTGAAATAGATCCCAGAGATGATGAAATGACGAACGTCTACTGGATCGATGTCGAAGAATCATTGTCAAGGTTTAAAGCGGTTTATGACTAAGATGATGATCCAGCATGGTCACCCGGCCCTGAAACACAGGAGAATCGACTCATAGAAGCCATAGAGAAACCATTCATGCCGGCGGCATCGATATAGGTATCTATGCGACGGACTTCAAGAATGAATGTATTTCTCTGAAAGACGCCGGGCAGCTGAAAAAGGCAAACGAGACCGAACGGAAATCCGGGGATGAAAGAGATGAGACCGATACAGACAAGATCCATCATGATCCAGAATCTGTGCGTGCCATGCAGCTGCCGTTGTCGGTATTGCCTGTTATCCTGGGAAGGAAAGACAGTCGGAACAGAGTGGGAGCGGGGCACTGCGCTTGCAGAGCGATTTATCGATGAAGTAAGAAAAGCCAGGCCCGATGCCGATGTCTCGTTCTCTTTCGGTTATTCCATGGAGCATCCGAAGCTGAAGGAATCGATCCGAACGCTTCGAAGACTCGGCAGCCCGATGGCCGGCTTTTTGCAGTGCGACGGCATGGCCATGCGGGATGAAGCGCAGGCCAATGACCTGATGCGGATGCTGAGCGAAGAGGGGATCCGGGACCTGAGTTTTACGGTCTATGGGCTGAGAGAGTACCATGACCGTTTTGCGGGAAGAAGAGGAGATTTCGATCTGCTGCTCCGGATGATGACCGCGGCCCGTGCGAGCGGCATATCCTTCCGCACAGGCATTCCCGTTACAAAAGAAAATATACGGGAGACAGACGAACTGGTGAGGATCCTGCAGGATGCGGGGAGTGACAGGATCACGCTGTTCATTCCGCACGGGGAGGGCCGCGGACGATCGATCGATGGGATCCGCTTAACACAGCGCGACCTTTCCGCATTGTCTCCCGAAACGCGGGGAATGCTGGACCGGAGGATATATAAGACCGAAGCAGAATGGCTCGGTTCTCCGGATCCTGTCCGGGAATCAAGCAGAACGATCATCCTTTCTTTACGGGCAGATAACATCGACAGCTATGAGAAGAGAGACGCCCTGTCGGTGGTAGAAGAGATCGAGAAGCTGGACGAAGACTATTATGCCGCTTTTCCGGCGTTTGAGGAACTGGCTGAACGATATGGAGACCGTGAAGGAAACAGGCTTTATCGAATAAGAGACTTATACTATCATTACCGCAGCCTGTTCTCGGCGGAGCACAAGCTGGATCTTTACGATGTTACGGATGAAAGGCAGTCCGGAAGCAGAAGGTACTGACACCCGTTTCGATGCCGATCGTTTCGGCGGCGTCATCCGATCGGGGCGGTCGCCCGGCTTTCCAATGGAAACGCATCGAGCCGGAATCCATGTCTGCACGCAACCGCACTTGACAAAAATCGGATGATTCCGTTATCTGCAGTTGGTAGACGCCCGCACATCCGTACATTACAATGATCGCAGGATTCCTGTTCGGGGAGGATTCGGGATGATCGTGGAAGTATGCGGGCTCGGGAAGAGATACCCGGCTTTTGAACTGAAGGATGTTTCCTTTGGCCTGGAAAGCGGAAGGATCACCGGCTTTATCGGGCGGAACGGCGCCGGGAAAACGACTACGATCCGGTCCATGCTGAACCTGGTCCATCCGGACTGCGGCGAGATCCGCTTCTTCGGGCGGCCGCTCGCGGGTCACGAGACCGAGGTCAAGCAGCGGATCGGATACCAGGCCGGGACCGTCAGCTGGTATCCGCGAAAGAAGATCCGGGACATCGTCCGCATCGTGAAGCGCTTTTATAAGACCTGGGACGACGCGGCGTACCACCGGTATCTGGATCGGTTCTCGATTGATGAGGGGAAAACGCCGCTGGAGCTGTCGGAGGGGATGAAGGTGAAGCTGAGCCTGCTGCTTGCGCTTTCCCACAGGTCGGAGGTCCTGATCCTGGACGAGCCGACCAGCGGACTGGACCCGTTCTCCCGACAGGAGATCCTGGAGATCTTTACGGCCCTGAAAAGCACCGGCGTGACCGTGCTGTTCTCGACGCATATCATTTCGGATCTCGAGAAGTGCGCGGACGATATCCTCTACATTTCCCGAGGAAAGATTGCCGCGGCCGCACCGAAGGAGGACTTTATCCGCCGGTATTCCCGGGACGGGGAAACGCTCGAAGACACGATGCTCCGGCTGGAAGGAGGGACGGCATATGCGTGACCTGCTTCGCAAGGAACTGTTCCTGAGCGCTTCGGTGCTTTCCTATCTGTTTATCCCGTTCGGACTGCTGTTCCTTGTGCCCGGCTATCCGATCCTCTGCAGCGCCTTCTTTGTGTCGCTGGGGCTGTTCCAGAGCTTTCAGAACGCCCGGGAGGCAAACGATCTCGTGTTTTCCGCGCTGCTGCCGGTCGCGAAGGCGGACGTGGTGAGAGGAAAATACCGATTCGTCTGTCTGATCGAGGCCTGCGCGTTCCTTCTGATGGCCGTTTCCGTCCTGCTTCGGATGACTGTCTTTTCCGAGGCGGCCGTCTATCGCGGCAATGCGCTGATGAACGCCAACGGGTTTGCCCTGGGGTCGGCCTGTGTGATCTTTGGCCTGTTCAACCGGATCTTCGTGGGCGGCTTCTTTAAAACGGGCTATCGGCTCGGACGTCCGTTCGTCGGCTTTATCATCGCAGCGTTCCTGACCATCGGTATCGCGGAGACGCTGCATCATGTGCCCGGGCTGGAGATGCTGAACGCTTTCGGCATGGATCACCCGGCGGTGCAGCTGAGCGCGGCGGCGGCCGGCATGATCGTGTTTCTGCTGCTGACCGCAGCCTCCTGCCGGAAGGCGTGTGAGGATTTTGAAAGGATAGATCTGTAAGGAGGAGCAGTCGATGCTGAAAGACAATCTGGTCATGCTTCGGAACATCCACGGTCTCTCACAGGAAGCGATCGCCGAAAAGAGCGGGATCTCGCGGCAGGCGTATGCGAAATGGGAGACGGGCTCTACGGTCCCGGATATCGAAAAATGCAGCCTGCTGGCAGAGGTCTATGGAACGACCATCGACAGCCTCGTCCGCAGCGAACCGGTAGAGGGGATCGGGGCCATTCCGCCCGCGCCCCGGGGGAAGAACATCTGGGGCTCTGTCGCGGTGGGCGACCGGGGCCAGATCGTCATTCCGAAAGGCGTCCGCGACCGGTTCGGGCTGACGGGAGGCACGCGGTTGATCGTGCTCAGTGATGAAAACGGAATCGCCCTGATTCCGGATGAAGCCTTTATGAAGAGTTTGCAAAACGCGATGGAAAGAAGTCTTGAGAAGCAGGACTGAGGAAACTTTCCGAAATAGTGAAGAATGTGATGCAGCGCCTCCGGACCGGCCGCGGTCCGGAGGCGCTTTTTATCCCGGGGCA
>CADBRP010000014.1 GCA_902797095.1 uncultured Eubacteriales bacterium
AACGATCAGCAGCGGATCAGTAGTGGACGATCACCGGGGTTCCGTAGGAAACCATATCATAGAGCTCCGGAATGCGGTCCGGAGGCATGTTGACACAGCCGTGGCTTCCGGAGGTGATCCAGATATCCCCGCCGAAGCTGGAACGCCATGTGGCGTCATGCATGCCGTATGAAGATCCGAGGAAGGCCATCCAGTAGCTGACGAAGCTTTCGTATTTGCTGCCGTCCGCGTTTTTGCCCTTCAGCGTGACGTTCCGCGATTTGTCCAGAACGGAGAACAGACCGGTGGGCGTGGTCGTGCCGGTGTTTCTGCATCCGGTGACCACATCGCAGCTGAAGCGCTGGGCGCCGTTCTCAAAGTAGATCAGCTCCTGCCTGGAGACGTCGATATCGATATATGTGTCTCCGATATCCAGAGAGTAGCTGCCGTATCCTGTGGTTGCCCAGACGGGCTCGCGGGAAACATCCTTGTGGGAATTGATATCCGCTGTCAGCTGCGCTGCCTCGCCTTCCTGATCGACGGACCAGCCGTAGTTTCCGTCGTTATCGATCCGGATGGTCTTTCCGGCCAGTGTGGTGAACTTCCTGGGCTCGCCCACGTTGTCGTATCTCTTCGCGATTTTTGTGACGTAGCTGCGTACCGCCGCCTCGTCTGCCTGTCCGGAAAGGTCCTTTTTCAGCAGGGACTCCAGATCGTTCTGGGGGATGGTGAAGGAATCCTCGCCCAGATCGTAGGTAATCTTCTGCAGCAGGTATGTCTGGCAGAATTTCTGATATGCCAGAAGTTTCGGATCGTCGCTCTTCACCTTCGGCGTCGCTACATAATTTGATTCATCGTATACGAATTTCTTTTCCCCGAGCTCCAGACACTCCAGAATGTCATTGAAGTACTTCTCAGTATCCGGCTTTGTGCCGTAGACCTCCGGCACGATAGGGAAGGATGGATCGGAGGTGTCCACATAGGCGTCCCTGGTCTCGGAAACCGAGCCGCGCGCAAGAAAAGCGGACTCTGTGACCTCCCTGCGGAATGAGTCGCCTGCCTTTGTGACCTTCATGGGCACGCGGATGGATACGGGAATGTTCAGATAGTGGTGCAGCGCGCAGAGAAGCGGATGGTTCTTTCGTACAGCCGCCACCTGCTTTGTGATATCATAGCTGCAGTCTATGTCGGAATAGGAGGCCAGAGGCTCGTCCATCTCACCGACTACAAGGATCGTGCCCGCGTTCCATTCCCTGGTGATCTTCTTCGCGGCGTCCTCATAGCTCATGTCATAGCAGCGGACGCCGTTGATGATGTATCCGGCGTCGAACTGACTGGAATGATAATCGGCGGTTTTTGTATATTGTACTGTCATCCCGCAGAGCCCCGCGATGCAGGCGGCGACGAGCACGGCGATGACTGTCAGTGCTTTTTTCATATGATTCCTCGCTGGTTTTACTGGTATATCTGCTTCTTTCCCCTGAAACAGGACACCAGATATAGTATATTTTATTTACCGTAAGTTTTAAAGTCAAAAATAGAGAATTATGATAGAATAATGCCATGGCTTTCACACATCTTCATGTTCATACTGAATACAGCCTGCTGGACGGCGCGTCCCGCATCGGCGATCTGGTCTCCAGGGCGAAGGAACTGGGGATGGATTCGCTTGCCATCACCGATCATGGCGTGATGTTCGGCGTGATCGATTTTTACCGTGCCTGCAAAGAAGCGGGGATCCGCCCGGTCATCGGGTGCGAAGTGTATACCGCCGCCCGCACGAGGTTTGACAAGGACTCCGAAAAGGATAAGCGCATGGGGCATCTGGTGCTGCTGGCGGAGAACGATCAGGGCTACAGGAATCTCATGAAGATCGTCTCGGAAGGCTACCGGAACGGTTTTTATTACAGGCCAAGGATCGACAAGGAAGTGCTGCGGCAGTATTCGGAGGGGCTGATCGCGCTCAGCGCCTGCCTTGCCGGAGAGGTGCAGCACCGGCTTCTGAACGGGGATTACGCCGGCGCGAAGAAGGAAGCCCTTGAAATGGCGGAGATCTTCGGAGATGGAAATTTCTTCCTGGAACTGCAGGAGCAGGGCCTTGAGGAGGAAAAGCAGATCCTGCCTCTTATGAAGAGGCTCCATGAGGAGACCGGCCTGCCTTTTGCGGCTACGAATGACGTTCACTATGTACGCCGCGAGGACGCGAAAGCGCAGGATGTGCTGATGTGCATCCAGACCGGAGCGACCATCGACGAACCGAACCGGATGCGTTTTGCCAACGACCAGTTCTACCTGAAGTCCGAAGACGAGATGCGGAAGATATTCTCCGCTTTTCCCGAGGCTCTGGACAACACCCACAGGATCGCGCAGCGCTGCGACGTGAACTTCACCTTCGGCGAGCTTCATCTGCCGGATTTCACGGCGCCGGACGGCATGAGCAACAGGCAGTACCTGCGTCAGCTCTGCGAGAAGGGGCTTGAGGACCGCTACGGACAGCCGGATGAGGCTCTGAAGCAAAGGCTGGACTACGAGCTGACGACCATCGAGAATATGGGGTATGTGGAGTACTTCCTGATCGTCTGGGATTTCATCAATTACGCGAAGAAGCAGAATATCATGGTCGGGCCCGGAAGAGGGTCCGCCGCGGGCAGCATCGTCGCGTATACTCTGCGGATCACAGATATCGATCCGATTAAATACGGTCTGATCTTCGAACGCTTCCTGAATCCGGAGCGGGTCAGCATGCCTGATATCGATATCGACTTCTGCTATGAACGCAGAGGAGAAGTCATCGAATATGT
>CADBRP010000015.1 GCA_902797095.1 uncultured Eubacteriales bacterium
GGATGGGCGGCCCGGAGCCTGCCTTTGCGCGGGTCAGTCTTCGCGGAAGTACTCCAGAAGTCCGAGGATCGAATTCTCCACCATATCGGAGACGGCTTCCTCGGTATAAAACGCCATATGCGGCGTGGTGATCACGTTCGGGTGCGAATTGAGCACCGCCAGCCGCGGGTTGTTCAGCGGCTCGCCCATGCGGTTGTAATAGTAGAGCCCGAATTCATGCTCCACCGTGTCCAGGCAGGCGAAGCCGATGCGGCCGTTTTCAATGTTTTCAATCAGAGCGTCACTGTCGACCAGCGCGCCTCTCGCGCAGTTGACCAGTCCGGCGCCCTTTTTCATTTTCGCAAAGGCAGCGGCGTCGATGATGTGATAGTTTTCCTGAGTTGCCGGGGCGTGGAGAGTGATGATGTCGGATTCCTCCAGAAGCCTGTCCAGATCCGTATACTCCACGGTATCGGTGAGCTCCGCGTTTGGGAAAGGATCGCAGGCCAGCATCCTGCATCCGAATCCGGTGAGCTCGCGCGCGACGCAGCTTCCTATGCGGCCGGTGCCGATGATGCCGACGGTCTTGTTGCCGAGCTCGCTGCCGAGCTTGCCCTCCAGGGAGAAGTCCTGCACTGCGGCGCGCAGCCGGATGTATTTCTGCTTCCGAAGGCCCATGAGGATCATCATGACAGTATAGTCCGCCACGGTCGCGGGGGAATAGGTGATGTTGAGCACGCCGATGCCCTGCTGCTCCGCGTAGACGTAGTCGATGTGATCATAGCCGATGGTTCTGGTCATGATGGCCCGGATCCCAAGCTCCTTGTACCGGTCGATCATAGCCTTGTCGACAGGCGCGGTAAGGATGCTGATGGCATCGTAGCCCGCCGCCAGATCTGTGTTTTCAAGTGTCGGTTTCTCGCCGGTGGAAGCGAACTCCACCTGGTACTGACGGCTGAACTGATCGAAGAACCGGCGCTCGTCATATTCGCGCAGGCCATATACAAACATTCTCATGATAAGTCTTCCTTCCCTTTACTTTTGCTGTTTCGGATTATATCATAAACAATAAGGAACTGAAAGGAATGAACGTTCAATGAGAGAGATCGATGTCAGGGAAATCACAGAGGCGGTGGCCCGCCTTTGCATAGAAGCGAATCACTATCTGGAGGAGAGCACGAAGGAATGCATCGCCCGCAGAAAGGCGGAGGAGGACTGGGAACAGGCCCGCGCCGTGCTGGAGATCATTGAGGAAAACATCGCAATCGCGGAGAAGGGCGTGTTCCCGCTTTGTCAGGATACCGGCATGGCGTGCGTGTTTCTTGAGATCGGGCAGGATGTCCACCTCACCGGCGGCTCGCTGGAGGACGCGGTCAATGAGGGCGTCCGGCGCGGTTACGGCGAAGGATTCCTGCGAAAATCCATCGTCGGAGATCCTTTGAGGAGGACGAATACCGGAGACAATACTCCGGCGGATATCACCCTTCGCGTCGTGGAGGGCGAGCAGGTGAAGATCCTCGTGGCGCCCAAGGGATTCGGCTCGGAGAATATGAGTCAGATAAAGATGATGCCCCCTTCCGCGGGACAGAAGGGCGCGGAGGATTTCGTCGTGAAGGTCTGCGAGGAGGCGGGCGCGAACCCCTGTCCTCCCATTGTGGTGGGCGTCGGGATCGGAGGAAATTTCAACCGCGCGGCTTTGCTGGCCAAGCAGGCGCTTCTGGTGCCGCTGGATCAGGCGAACCCGGATCCGTACTACGCGGAGATGGAGGAGCGGCTGCTGAAGCGGATCAATGCGCTGGGAATCGGGCCGCAGGGTTTCGGCGGACGGACGACGGCGCTTAAGGTCAGCATACTGACGGCGCCGACCCACATCGCGGGGCTTCCCGTCGCGGTCAATATCAACTGTCATGTAAGCAGGCACGCGGAAGCTGTGCTCTGAGAAGGAATACACAGATGGAGAACAGACAGAAAAGCAGGAAGGAGCTGAAGGCTCCCTTTACGAAAGAAAAGGTGCGGGAATTCCGCGCGGGAGATCAGGTGCTGATCACCGGAACCGTCTATACCGCCCGGGACGCGGCGCATAAGCGCATCGTGGAAATGCTGGACCGCGGGGAAAAGCCTCCCTTTGAGATCGAGGATTCCATCATCTACTATGTAGGCCCTACGCCCGCGCGGCCGAGGTATCCCATCGGTTCGGCGGGTCCCACGACCAGCTACCGGATGGATGCTTACGCGCCGGAGCTTCTCCGGCGGGGACAGCTGATGATGATCGGGAAAGGGCAGCGCTCCGGGGAAGTCATGCGGACGGCCCTGGAGAACGGCGCGGTGTACGCGGCCGCGGTCGGAGGCGCGGCAGCTGTGATGGCGCAGTGCGTAAAGTCCGCTGAAGTGATCGCTTTCCCGGATCTGGGGGCGGAAGCGGTCAGAAAGCTGTACGTGGAGGATCTCCCGGTTACGGTCGTGCTGGATGTTCACGGCGGGAATCTGTATAAAGAAGGAAGAAAAATGTATCTCGAAGCTCACGGGAAAGACCCGGGGAAGGAGAAAAAGTGAGTTACGGAGAATTCATCAAGGAAATGAAGCTTCAGGGGAAGCTTCTGGCTGTGACCAGAGTGCGCAGCGAAGACGAGCAGCTGACGGATACCTTCGGCTGCATCTACCGTACCCTCCCGAAGGTTCTGGCGGGGGAAACCTATACCTTCAAGCTGGAGACCTGCAGCTGTTCCGGATTTGACCACAACACCGGACTCAGGGACGATATGCCGAACACCCCCGGCGGATTCGGCATCTTTCTGTCGCAGGGCTCCGACCAGCGGTGGACGCCGCCTGGCGAAAAGTTCAAGTGCGACCCTGAAACAGCGGAGGCCATGTTCGAGTGCCTGCCCAAGGATGTGATGGGCGGATTCGACGCGCTGAAGTTCGAGCCCTACAGGGAAGGGCTGCGTCCGGATATCGTCGTGGCGTTCTGTAATCCGGACCAGCTTTCGGCGATGATCGAGCTCCACGGCTACGATAAGGCGGAGTATGACCGGGTGATCGCGACCACAGTGTCCGGCTGCGCTTCGATGGTGAGAATCCCGCTGGATGAGCTGAAGCGGGACAAGCCCCGCGCCGTGATCACCGGAACGGATCTGGCGGCGCGCAAATTCGTGAAGGAGGATGAGCTCGCGTTCGCGGTGACCGGGCCTGAATTCGACAAAATGCTGGCGGTCACGGAGGAGTGCTTCTTCCATTCGCCGGTATGGAAGCCGGTCAGGAACCGCCTGCGCAGCGAGGAGCATCTGGAGGACGCGAAGTTTACGGATCTGGCGTAGGGACCGGAGCCGGCACAGGGCCCCGGAGTCGGCACAGGGCCCCGGAGTCGGCACAGGGCCCCGGAGTCGGCACAGCGGCGATGCGGGAAGCGGCCTGAAAGAGGCCCCGGCCTGCCTTTGCGGGGAAATACCGGCTTGCTAAACAGGCGGCCCCGGCGTATAATCGAATCTGCGGCGCTGCTTCGCGCCGTGAAAAAGACGAATCAGAAAAGAGGTACTGAAAAGACATGTTTGAAGAATTGAAGAAATATCAGGCAGAAGGCGCGGGCGGCGGAGACGCGGAGCCCATCACAGATGAGAACTGCACACATGACTGCAGCAGCTGTCCCAGCGCTTCAGGATGCGGAAGCTTTGACCCCAAGAGTTTTCTGGAGGAGACAAACGAGTACAGCGATATCAAGAAGGTCATCGGCGTTGTCAGCGGCAAGGGCGGCGTAGGCAAGTCCCTGGTAACATCATTGATGGCGGTCAGCACACAGAGAAAAGGCATGGCTACCGGAATCATGGACGCGGACGTAACGGGACCGTCCATTCCGAAGGTTTTCGGAATCACTGAAAAGGCTATGGCCAATGATCAGGGAATCTTCCCGATCACGACGCAGACCGGCATCAAGACCATTTCCATCAACAACCTGCTTGAAAACGATACGGATCCGGTCGTCTGGAGAGGCCCTGTGATCGCGGGAGTCGTCAAGCAGTTCTGGACCGATGTGCTCTGGGGCGAGACGGATGTCCTGTTCGTGGATATGCCGCCGGGAACCGGTGATGTTCCGCTTACAGTGTTCCAGTCCCTGCCGGTGGACGGCATTATCGTCGTCACCTCCCCGCAGGATCTGGTGAGCATGATCGTTTCAAAGGCGGTCAAGATGGCTGAGATGATGGACATTCCGGTGCTGGGCATCGTGGAGAACATGTCTTATCTGAAATGCCCGGACTGCGGAAGCGAGATTCCGGTCTTCGGCGTCAGCAAAATTGAGGAGATCGCCGCGGAACACGGCCTTGATGTGCTGGGCAGGATCCCCATCGATCCGAAGCTGGCCGCGGCATGCGATAAGGGCCTCATTGAGACCTTCGAGGGCGACTGGCTCGCAAAGGCAGTCGAGAAGGTGGAACAGCTCTAAAAAAGGAGATTGAAAATGAGAAAGAATTTCGGAGCGAACCCGTTCCTGTATCCGATGCCGGTTCTGATCATCGCGGCATACGGAGAGGACGGCACGCCCAGCTGCATGAACGCGGCGTGGGGCGGCATTTGCGGAAACAATAAGATCATGATGTGCGTAACGCCGACACACAGAACTATCAAGGACGCCAGAGCCCGCGGCGAGTTTACCGTCAGCGTCGGCACAGCGCCGTATGAAGTGGCCTGTGATTATGTCGGAATCGTTTCCGGCAACAACGAGCCGGACAAGTTCGCAAAGGCAGGCTTTACGGCTGAGAAGTCGGAATTCGTGGACGCGCCGCTGATCAGGGAGCTGCCCATGGCGCTGGAATGCAAGGTGGAGAGCTACGACGAGGAATCCCATATCATGATCGGCGAGATCGTGAATGTATGCGCGGATGAAGCGGTTCTGAATGAGGCGGGAAGCATTGATCCCGCGAAGATCCGGGCGATCACGTACGATCCCGTCGGGCATACGTATATTGAACTCGGCCAGACTGTCGGAAACGCGTTCGCGGACGGCGCGAAGCTCAAGTAAAGCGGAGAGGAACCTTGAGGATGGAAACAGAAAGGTATAAGTTTTTCAGCCATAATGAGTGCGAGTTTTTTCCCTGCCATCCCGGCGCGGATGAAACGCGGTTCAACTGCCTTTTCTGCTATTGCCCGCTGTATGCCCTGGGCGAGGATTGCGGCGGAAACTTCGTGTATCATGACAATGGAATCAAGGACTGCACGAACTGCCTGATTCCCCACAGCCCGGGCGGCTTCGATTACATCATGGAAAGGTTCGGCATGATCAAGGACCTGGCCATGAAGAAATCGGAGTAAAGCGTTCCGGCCTGTGAAGCCCAAAATTTTAAAGGGGCTGCAGCAGTTCAGCGGCAGGCGGATCCAAAAGACAAGTGAGCGAAAAAGGAGTGGCGCATCAGATTTTACTTTGATGTGACACTCCCTTTTTATTTACGGGCATGTTCGATTGTTCGGGTGTCCGGTTGCGGGCGTCCGGTTGCAGGTGTCCAGTTGCGGGCGTCCGGTTGCAGGTGTCCAGTTGCGGGCGTCCAGTTGCGGGTGTTCCGTTGCGGGCGATAGCAGCCGGTGACCCAGGGCAATCTTGTAATATTTCTATCAGACCTTCAATAAATCCAACTTCACCTGTTTTTCAGGCGTTGAAAAGGGCAGAAAAAGATAGTTTCTTGGATAATTCTAATTATGAAAGAAATAGTCCAACTTTTCA
>CADBRP010000016.1 GCA_902797095.1 uncultured Eubacteriales bacterium
CAGCCTGGCGGAACTGGGCGTATGCTCCGTTCCGATCAATGTGCTCACCCCGATCCCGGGCACGCCTTTTGAAAACCTTCCCCCGCTGTCCCCGGATGAGATTCTGCGGACCATCGCGATCTTCCGTTACATCATCCCGGAAGCCGATATCCGCTTCGCCGCCGGCCGGGGCCTGCTTGAGGAAAACGGCGCGGCCGCCTTCCAAAGCGGAGCCAGCGCGGCTATCACCGGCGATATGCTGACCACCACAGGATCAACAATCCAAAGCGACCGGAAAATGCTCGCCGGGATCGGCCGGGCCGTGGTCAGCGCAGGCTGTCGATTCCCTGGTTAGCCAGTTCGTCGCACCGGTTGTTCTTTTCTGTGACATACCGGAAATCCTCGATGGTAAACTCCTGGCCGTTCCATTCCTGAAACTTGCGGAACAGCGCCGCCTCATTCGTTGAAGGGCTGTCCAGATTCACATGCCCCGTGACCCGGTAGAACGTAATGCTGTGCCGGTCAAGAAAAGGCAGGAGCGCCTGCCAGAGATCCTGGTTTTCCACGGGAGTCTTCTTCGCGGTCTTCCAGCCGTTCTTCTGCCAGCCGAGATACCACTTCTTGCGGAAGCAGTCCATCAGATAGCTGCTGTCCGAAAAGACACGGATGGTCTGCCCGTCTTTTTTCAGCGCGCGGAAAGCCTCCAGCAGAGCTGTCATTTCCATGCGGTTGTTGGTCGTGTTCCGCTCGGCGCCGAACAGTTCCTTCGTCACGCCCGCGAATTCCAGCACCGCGCCCCAGCCGCCAAGATTTTCATCGTGCTGGTTTCCGGCGCATCCGCCGTCTGTATATATCCTGAGTATCCTGTCCTGATACATGTCTCACTCCATCTCCAGTCGGCTCAAAGCCTGTCACTTATGATACGTCTCCCCCCGGTTGATCTTAAAGCTCCGGTAGATCTGCTCCAGCAGGATCACGCGCATCATCTGGTGCGGGAAGGTCATGTCCGAAAACGAAAGCTTCAGATCCGCCCTGCGGCTGACCTCGGCAGACAGCCCGAGGGAACCCCCGATCACAAAGTCCACCGTGCTTTTTCCGCTGATCGCCAGATCGTCCAGCTTTTGGGCGAGCGCCTCGGAAGAGAACCTCTTCCCCTTGATCTCAAGGCTCACGCAGAAATCGCCCGGGGCGATCCTTCGCAGGATTTCCTTCCCCTCCGCGGACTTCACCGCCTCCTCATCAGCGGCCGACGGATTCGCGCGAAGCGGCGCCTCCTTCAGCTCGATGATGTTCAGAGTGCAGTAGCTGCCGAGCCGCTTGCCGTATTCCGCACAGGCGTCCCGCCAGTATTTTTCCTTCAGTTTTCCGATGCAGATGATGTTTATGTTCATTTCGTCATACGGTAAACAGCCCGCTGCGTTCCTCACGCCGGGCGACCTCGATGTTCAGGTCCCCGCCGATAAAAATGTCGTGTTCCATCAGAATGTTCCTGACCGCCAGCATCGCTACGTTCGGGTCATTGTTTTCCCGGCTCAGATGCCCGAGCAGCACCTGACGCTTCTTTTCCACCTCGCCGGCGATCCGGGACAGCGCCTCCCCCGCCGAAACGTTGGACAGATGCCCTTCGTCCCCGAGGATCCGCTGCTTGAGGGGATAGGGATAGCGGCCCATCAGCAGCATCTCCCGCTCGTGGTTCGCCTCAAGCAAAAGCAGGTCGGCGTCCCTGATCTCCTCATGGATCTCCTCCGTGATATACCCGGCGTCGGTGACGATGCTGAGCTTCCTGCCGCTTCCCGTAACCGAAAAGCCCACAGGCTCGGACGCGTCATGAGGCACAGGAAAAGACCGGATCGTGAGGCTTCCGATCTGAAGCTCCCTGCCGGTCTCAAATACTCTCCTGCACTCCTGCGGAACCGGACGGTCGATGGCCTGCCATGTGCCCTCATTCGCCCAGACCTGCAGGGGAGACAGTCTCCTGGTCAGTATGGGAATACTTTTTACATGATCGATGTGCTCGTGGGTGATCAGCAGAGCCTTCACCTGTTCTCCGGGAGTCTGCGTCTCCGAAAGTCCCTCCAGTATCCGCTTGCCGGAGATCCCCGCGTCGATCAGAATTGCTGTATCATCATCCTTTACCAGGTAGCTGTTGCCGCTGCTTCCGCTGGCAAAGGAGCAGAATTTCAATGCCATTTATTTTTTGCTCAATCCTCTAATAATTTTTTCGCCAGCGCTTCGTTTCCGCGCAAACGCTGGACGGCCCGGTCTGTTCCCGCGGGATCCATCAGGGATTCCCGGATCAGTCTCCGGCGTTTCAGCTGGTCTTTGACGGCAGCGGGATCAGGCTGGCTGCTGTGTCCCGCCAGCGTGCGGTGAAGGAACAGCCCGGAGAAATCCTCCTGCTTCAGCGCTTCCCACACGGTATCCGCCGCGGCTCTCGCGGAATCCGCGGCCGCGGACAGGCCGTCGCCCTTAAGCGGCAGCATTACGGACGCGGCGTCGCCGATCAGGATCAGTCCATCCGCTGTCCGGGGGGTATTCTGTGTTATATAGGTCTGCTTGCCGCGCCTCCACGGCGTGATCTGCTTCGCGCCGGAAAGCATCGTAGCCGCCCGCGAAGACCTGCCGATCCAGCTGGCAAAGCGTTCCTCCGGCGTCGGCGCGCCCTCCCGGATGCCGTCCGTATAGTCGATCACCAGACCCACATTGCAGTGCCCGTGCAGCACGCCCCCGTCGCCGGACGGGAGGACCCATGCGTAGCCGGGCGCCAGCGCGCGGTCAAAGAACACAGCCCCGTAGGCGCTGTACTGCCCGATGGCGATGCTTCTGTCCAGATGCACCCCTTCGAAATACGCGCTGATCCCGATGCTCATGGCCCAGGGTTCTTCCTTCATCATTCCCGCTTCCTTCGCGGTGAAGGAAAACGCGCCGTCCGCGCCGACCACCATGCGGCAGCGCAGTTCGCTCTCGACCCCGCCCTCCAGGATCTTCACGCCGCAAACCCTGCCGCGCTCCCGGATCAGGCCTGTAGCCCGGCATCCCTGGCGGAATTCCGCGCCCCAGCTCATAGCCGTTTCGGTCAGCAGAGCATCCAGCTCGCGCCGCTTCGTACCATAGCACTCAAAGGGTATCAGCGCCTCGTTGCCGCAGTCAGACACCAGCAGGAGGTGGTTGACGAAGACGCTTATCCGGTCCAGCTTGTCAGCCGCTTCAAGGGTGGTGATATGTTTTGCCATTCCCGCGGTGATCATGTCGCCGCAGGTCTTGTCCCGGGGGAATACTTCCTTGTCTATCAGCAGGACGTCCACGCCTGCCTTTGCGAGATATGCCGCGCAGATGGATCCGGCGGGACCCGCTCCGATCACGATGACATCGCGTTCGATTCCTTTCATCTGCCTCTTCCTCCTTACGACTGTCCTTCCATCCAGATGGCGCCAACGGAACAGTAGCGCATGCAGATGCCGCAGCCGATGCAGCGGCTCTCCTCCGGCTTGTGATAACCGCATTCTATACAGCGCGCGGCTTCAGCCTGAGGAGCGATCCCGGCGGGCTTTTCCTCCTTCCGGAGGCGGCTGCCCTGGATTCGCTCGTGTTCGATCGCCATTTCCTCGGGGCGGAAATGCTCCACAACAACGGCCCGGTCCTCATCGTTGAGATAATTGGAGACCGCCGCCGCGCCTGCCTTTCCGGCATCGATGGAGCTCATATTGAAATCGCCGATGGCAAAGACGCCCCGCATGCTTGCCATCAGTCTGCTGTTGGTCTTGATGTATCCCTTCTCATCGAGATCGAGATAGAGGTTCTTCAGGGAGATCGTCATCAGATCAGGCTGCTTGCCCTCTCCGAAAACGACCGTGTCGCAGGGAACTCCCAGGGAGCTTCCGTTCTCCAGAACCTTGCATGACACGCCAGTGACGCCGCCGTGCTTCGTGTTGATCTGGCTGACGGTAACGCCCGTCACGATGTTGATTCCCTCTTCAAGAAGCATCTGCACAGCCTGCGTTTTGATCTGCAGCTTTCCTCTGCCGCAGTCCGACAGGAGGGTCACGTCATCGCAGATCCGCTTCAGCGCCCTGGCCGCGTCCACCGAGGTCTCATCGCTTCCCGCGACCACCGCGCGCTTTCCAATCTCCGGCGTATCCGAGCCGATGTTCAAAAGCTGCATCAGGGATACGATATCGAAAACGCCCTTCGCGTCTGCCCCGGGGATCTCGGGCTTCTTGCCGGCGGTCTCTCCGATGGCAAACAGCACCGCGTCGTATTCCCGCAGAAGCTTCAGGATATCCGGCTGGATTCCCGCGGATGTGTTGTACATGACGCGGATACCGGATTCTTCTATCTTTTTCATCTCCCGGTCGATCATGCTGCGGTCAAAGCGGCGGTTCGTCGCCAGCCATCTGCAGCTGCCGCCCAGGCGGGATGTCTTTTCGTAAATGGTCGGGCGGATGCCCTTCTTCGCCAGCGAAAGCGCCGCCGTAACTCCGGCGATTCCGCCGCCGACGATGGCAGCCTTCTTGTATCCGGCTTCCTCCTCCGGGCCCTCGTCCCTGAAGAACACCGGCATCTCCTCGGGGATGCCCGCGCTGCGGAGGATCGGAACGATGTCGCTGCTGGCGGGTTCCTTTCCGGGGATGCCTACAGCTTCCGTCCTGCTCTGCTTCACGAGGTTTTCCGGATAGATGGTCTCGCCTGCCGGCGCCCGCAGAAAGCGTTCCTGTCTGGTCTCCAGCTCCTCGCCCCGCAGATCCGCGTCAACGGTCCGGGCCGCGGCGCGTCCGGAGGCCATGGCCTCGGCCAGGGAATTGCTCTCGCCGGTCATTTCGCCGCACGCGTAAAGTCCCTTCTTGTTTGTCCTGTGATGCGCGTCAACACGGATCGATCCCTCCGGCGTGGTCGCGGCGTTGACGATGTGCTCCGTCCTGCATTTTCTTCCCGCGGCAATCACCACCGCGTCGCAGAACAGATTGGTGGCACGCCCGTCCGTCTCGATCTCCACTGCCTTTACTCCGTCCGGATCGCTGATGATCTGGCGCACCTGACCCACCTCAAGGTACGAGGCGCCCGCGTCCTCCAGCGCGCGCAGAGTCTCCGCCGGAACAGGCCTGCTCTCCCGGGACATCTGCCGGATGCAGGTCACCTGCCGGGCGGTCTCGCAAAGAAGCTGGACTGTATCGATGGCGGTATCTCCGCTGCCGATGACCACCACGCGTTCTCCCATGGTCCGAAGGCCAGCCGGCGCGGTCTTTTCTTCCTTCTCAGACAGCCCGCCGTCGTTGATCTCCTTCAGGATGTCGATCGCTTCGAAAAC
>CADBRP010000017.1 GCA_902797095.1 uncultured Eubacteriales bacterium
AAAAAAGATAACGGAGCGGCAGAATCATTATGAAATATATCGAACTTCTGATCCATTGCTCCCGCCAGGGGGTAGAAGCGGTCTCGGAACTGCTTATGAGAAACGGGATCAGCGGGATTTCCGTGGACGACCCGGATGACCTGCAGGATATCCTGAACAAAAAGAATGAATACGGCTGGGACTATATCGAGGATGAGGTAAGGAACCGTCCCCGGACGGAGCCCGTGGTCAGCGCGTATCTTGAGGATTCGGAGGACGGAAGGCAGCTTCTTCAGTCGCTGAAGCTGCAGATCATGAATCTTAAGAGCCTGGAGCTTGAGGGGAAATTCGGTGAGGAAGCGGACCTGGGGAGGCTGTACGCGGAATCGAGGATCGTGGACGACGCCGACTGGAAGGATAACTGGAAGGAATTCTTCAAGCCGTCCCGGATCACGGACCGTCTGGTCGTAAAGCCGACCTGGGAGGAATACGAACCCGGAGATTCAGAGCTCGTGATCGAGATCGATCCGGGGATGGCTTTCGGAACGGGAACCCATGAAACGACCAGGCTTTGCATGAAGCTGATGGAGAAGTATATGCAAAGGCAGGACGGAAGCCTTAAGATACTGGATGTAGGCTGCGGGTCGGGAATCCTCTCTATCGGGGCGGCGCTTCTGGGCGCTGATGAGGTCCTCGGCGTTGAGATCGATCCGGACGCGGTGGAGGTGGCGAAGGAAAACGTGGCCGCCAATCACCAGGAGGACCGGGTGAAAGTGATCGAAGGGGATCTGACGAAGGGGGTCAGCTTCACGGCTGATCTGATCGTTGCCAATCTGATGGCCGACCTGGTCAGGATGCTCGCGGGAAGCTGCGGAAAGCATCTCGAGGACGGCGGCGTGTTTATCTCCTCCGGAATACTGCTTGAGCAGAAGGACCGGACCTGTGAAGCGATACAGGAAGCCGGCTTTGAGATCCTGGAGATCGCGGAGGACGGAGAGTGGTGCGCCATAGCGGCGGAAAAGAGCGGCAGATGAGCAGGTTTTTTGTGACACAGGATAAGATCGGGGACCGGATGATCCATATGGATGACCGGGGCGACCTGAAGCATATGACGAAGGTGCTGCGGCTCCGTCCCGGGGATGAGGTGGATATCGCCGACGGACAGATGTGGGAGTACCGGGCCCGGATCGAGGAAATCGGAGAGGATTACTGCGAGCTTCTGATACTGGACAAACAGAAGAACGCCGCGGAGCCTGAGACGAGGATCACCCTGTATCAGGGCATTCCTAAGCAGGGGAAGATGGAGACCATCGTGCAGAAGACGGTGGAGCTTGGCGTTTTTCGGATCGTCCCGGTATTCATGGACCGGACGGTCGTCGTGGACAGGGGCGGTTTTCATAAGAAGATCGAACGCTGGCAGAAGGTGGCGGCGGAGGCCGTCAAGCAGTGCCGCAGGGTCATCATCCCTGAGGTGGGAGACGCCGTGCGGATGCCGGAAGCCCTGCGGGAGGCGGCGGGCTCGGATCTGGTCCTGATCCCGTATGAAAACGAAGAGAAGACCACGCTGAGGCAGGTCCTTACATCCATCCCTGACAGGGAGGAGATCCGCAGCATAGCGGTATTCATCGGGCCTGAAGGCGGATTCAGCGATAAGGAGATCGAAGCGGCGGAGGCAGCCGGCGCCAGATCTGTAACCCTCGGGAAGACGATTCTGCGGACGGAGACCGCGGGCGTGGCGGCTGTCGCTATGATCATGTACGAAATGGAGATGGAGAAATGAAGATCGTATTTATGGATCACGAAGTGATCGACAGGGGGGATATTTCCTGGGGAAAGGTCACGGCGCAGGGAGAGCTGGAGAAGTATCCGCATTCATCAAGGGAAGAAGCGATGGAGCGGCTGCGCGGCGCGGACGCGGTCCTGATCGATGAGTTCGGCATAGACAGGGAACTGATGGAGGCGTTTCCGGGGATTAAGTTCATCGGGGCGGCAGCCACCGGATACAATCATATCGACCTTGAATGCGCGAAGGAGCGCGGAATCGCGGTCTGCAATGTGCCCGCCTATTCAACGGACGCTGTTGCGCAGCACGCCGCGGCCCTCATGCTGACTCTGGCGAACAGGATCCGCGATTATGACCGTGATGTGCACGGCGGCCTCTGGAACAGTGAAGTCGGAAACGCGTATACGCCTTATCCGCTGCTTTTGCTGAACGGACGGTCCATCGGCATCGTGGGTTACGGCAATATCGGGAAGCAGATGGCGAAGATCGCCGAAGCCCTGGGAATGACGGTCAATATCTACAGCCGCGATCCCGAGGCTGCCGTTTCGTCCGATGTGGTCAGCCTGCACTGCCCGCTGACGCCGGAGAACCGCGGCATGGTAAATGATGAATTCATCGGGAAAATGAAGGACGGCGCGCTGCTGATCAACACCGCGCGGGGAGCCCTTCTGGACGGGGCGGCTGTGGCGGACGCGCTGAAGAGCGGCAAGCTTGCCGGCGCCGGGATCGATGTGATGGACGGAGAGCCGCCGCGCGGGGACGACCCGCTGCTGACCGCGCCGAACTGCCTGATCACGCCGCATATCGCGTTCACCCCGAAGGAGATCCGCCAGAGAGTCATAGATATCTGCGGGGACAACCTGAAGAGCTTCGCGGAGGGCGGAGATCTGAACCGTATCGTATAAGTTAAGGACAAGAAGACAATCCATGAAGATCGCATTTCATACACTAGGGTGCAAAGTCAATCAATATGAATCGGAAGCCATGGCGAAGCTGTTTCGGGAGCGGGGCCATGAGATCGTCGGCGAGCGGGAGTTCGCCGATGTTTACGTGATCAATACATGCACTGTGACGGCGGTGGCGGACAGAAAGTCCCGCCAGTATATCCGCCGCATGAAGAAGGTGAATCCGGACAGCATCGTGGCGGTGACGGGATGCTACGCGCAGATCCGGCCGGAGGACGTTTCGGATATAGAGGGCGTGGATCTGGTGACCGGCACGAACGAGAAGCACAGCCTTCCGGATTATGTGGAGGAGATCGCCCGCGGAAAGGACGGAAACACCGGGGAAACCGGAAACACCGGGGAGGTCCGGGTCCGCGTCCGCGAATGGGAGGAGCTGAACACCTACGAGGACATCGGACTTGTGACCAGCGCGGAAAACCGCACCCGCGCGTACATCAAGATCCAGGAGGGGTGCAACAGGTTCTGCGCCTACTGCGTGATCCCCTACGCCAGAGGCAGCATCAGAAGCAGAAATCTGGATGAGATCCTGGAGGAGGCCCGGCAGCTTATAAAGGCAGGCTATAAGGAGATCGTCCTTACGGGAATCAATACCGCGCTTTACGGGGCGGAGGAGAACCCTCAGGGGAAGGAGCCGGAGGACGGGACTCCTTACGGCGTTGAACGCGTCATCGCCGCCCTGAACGAGCTTCCCGGCGATTTCAGGATCCGGTTAAGCTCGCTTGAGCCCGCGGTCGTGGATGCAGCGTATGTGAAGCGGCTTCTGAAGTATGACAGGCTCTGCCATCATCTGCATCTGTCGGCGCAGAGCGGGAGCGACAGGATCCTTTCAGCCATGAACCGGCCGTACACCAGGGAGCAGTATATGGAGATCGTAAGGACCGTGAGGGAATATGATCCCCTTTACGGGATCTCCGCTGATATCATCGTCGGGTTTCCGGGCGAGAAGGAAGCTGATTTTCAGGACAGCGTCACCCTCGTGGAGGAATGCGCCTTCTGCAGGACCCATGTGTTCAGGTATTCTCGCCGGCCGAAAACAAAGGCCGCGGATATGAAGGATCAGGTCTCGCCCCAGGTCAAGGCGAGGAGGGCGGCAGTCCTTCAGGAAGCCGGAGCAAAGGCACAGGCCCGCTTTTGCGAAGAGCATGCCGGCGTCATCCGGACGGTCCTGATGGAGGAGTATCTGCCGGACCGCGGCATGATCACAGGATATACGGAGAATTACGTCAGGATATGGTGCCCCTGCAGCCGGGAGGAGGCGGAGAGCCTTCTCAACACATTCCGCAGCGTCAGAATCGCGGAAGTTTATCAGGACGGCTGCACCGGATTGATTTTGTAGGCGAAACATATTATAATATCTGTGTATACTAAGACCCGGGCGGTCTTTCAGATAGAAAGGAGAGAAGTGATGAGTGATTGTATATTCTGCAAGCTGGCAGAAGGGGAGATTCCCTCCAACAAAGTATATGAAGATGATCAGATCATGTGTTTTCATGACGCGGATCCCCAGGCTCCGGTCCACGTTCTGATCATACCCAAGAAGCATATTGAATCCATGGACGATCTGAAGGAAGAGGACGCTGATCTGGTCGCGCACATCATGCTGAAAATCAAGGATATCGCGGCTGATCTGGGGCTGGATAACGGATACAGAGTCGTAAACAACTGCGGGGAGGACGGTTTCCAGACCGTTAAGCATCTGCACTTCCATGTTCTCGGAAAGAGAAAGATGACATGGCCTCCGGGCTGATCCGCCGGAACAGATACTAAAGAAACGAAGGGATTGCTGTATTTGCGGCAGTCCCTCCTTTTTGTGAGAGCAGGGATGGCTGTAATTGCGGCAATCTCTCCTTTTTTGTAAGAGCAGGAGTTGCTGTAATTGCGGCGATCTCTCTTATTTTGGAAAAAAAGAGATCGCTCGTTCTGAAATCCAACTTTCGCATCTTTCGAAGTGACGCGGAAGGTGGCTTCTTGGACTATTTCTTCCTGTTACAGATTCGGTCCAACTTTTCGTTGAAGAAAGTTGGATTATTAAACCGCCAGACGAAATAATCCAAAAAAGGGCCATTTTAAGGGCATGAAACAGG
>CADBRP010000018.1 GCA_902797095.1 uncultured Eubacteriales bacterium
CCGGACTTGTCCAGCGCCTTCAGAAATCTGTTGAATTCAAGCTTCCTGTAGATCTCCACAAGAGCCGCGGTGTCCTGCTCGCCGATTTTCCATTCAGCGGCGTCCGTGCTGATGGGAACGGATGTGTTGATGGTGGCGAGCATCTTGCTCATCCTGGCCAGCTGACCGTTTTCCGACACTTTTTTCTGAAGGCCTGCCGGCTTTATATTCTCCGCGTTGTCCAGAATGTTCTCCACGCTTCCGTATTCGAGGATCAGCTTTGTCGCCGACTTTTCACCCACTCCGGGAATTCCCGGAATATTGTCTGAGGAATCCCCCGCAAGCCCTTTGAAATCGATGAACTGCAGAGGAGTGAATCCATATTTTTCTTGAAAGGCAGCGGCGTCATAGAGGTCAAATTCGGAAACGCCTTTTTTCGTGAACACGACCTTCGTGCTGTCTGTCGCCAGCTGCAGCTGGTCCTTGTCCCCGGTGAAGATGAAGACCTCCAGGCCTGCCTTTTCAGAAGCCCTGGCAATGGTCCCGATGATATCATCAGCCTCAAAGCCTTCTATTTCGACCCTGCGGATCCCCATGGCGTCCAGAATGTCCTTAAGCAGAGGAATCTGCATCGCGAGCTCAGGCGGCATCTTCTTCCGTCCGGCCTTGTATTCGCCGTACTTTTCATGGCGGAAGGTCGGGGCTTTCATATCAAAAGCCACCGCCATGTACTCAGGTGAATAATCCCTGCGCAGCTTATCCATCATATTGAGAAAACCGAAGATAGCGTGCGTATAGACGCCATCCTTCGTCATCATGGGGTTTCTCATGGCATAATATGCCCGGTTGATCAGGCTGTTGCCGTCAATAATGGCGATTCTCTCCATCGGTAATTCTTCCTTCCCTGGGGTGTGTTTTCAAACGTATTCTTATTTTCCGGTCATGAGGCTGCAGACCGCGTCGGTGTAGGCAATGGGATCCTCCAGGCTCAGGCCCTCGATCAGAAGCGCCTGCCCGTAAAGGATCTCAGTGTATTTTCTGACTGCCTCCCTGTCCTCTTCAAAGACGCGCTTCAGTGTTTCCGCGATCTCGTGATCCGCGTTGATCTCAAGCACGCGTTCCGCCCGGACCTTCTCATCGGCGGGCATGGCGTTCAGCACCTTCTCCATCTCGATGGAGATGCCGCCGCGGGTCGTAAGGCAGACCGGGTGAGTCTTGAGTCTTCTGGAAAGGCGGACCTCGGAAACCCTGTCCCCGAGCGTTTCCTTCATGAAATCAAGAAGCTCCCTGCTTTCTTCTTCCTGCTTCTGCGCCTGCTCCTTTTCTTCCTCGGATTCTTCGATCTCGAGATCCTCCGAGGATACGGACCTGAACTGCTTTCCTTCGTATTCCCTGAGCATCTGAACCGCGAACTCATCGATATCGTCCGTCATGTACAGAATCTCGAATCCCTTGTCCTTGAGAAGCTCGGTCTGCGGCATATGATCGATCTTTTCGATGCTTTCGCCGCAGGCGTAATAAATGAATTTCTGATCTTCCTTCATGCGGCTGACATATTCGGACAGAGTCACCATCTTTTCCTCCGTGGAGGAATGATAGATCAGAAGATCCGAAAGCAGATCCTTGTGCATTCCGTATTTATCATAGACTCCGAATTTCAGCTGCAGCCCGAAATTCTTAAAGAAAGC
Organism: uncultured Eubacteriales bacterium; assembly: GCA_902797095.1. Taxonomy (GTDB): domain Bacteria; phylum Bacillota; class Clostridia; order Peptostreptococcales; family Anaerovoracaceae; genus Lentihominibacter. Next base: position 1,668 of record CADBRP010000018.1, read on the forward strand.
GCTGTAAGCTTCCCGGTCTTTGTGCAGCATCTCTGAAAGCTCGGATTTGATCTTCTTCTCCAGCCTCTGGGCAATGGCCTTCAGCTGCCTGTCATGCTGCAGCATCTCACGGGAAATATTCAGCGAAAGATCCTGCGAATCGACCAGGCCTCTTACGAAGCTGAAATGATCCGGCAGCAGATCCGGGCATTTATCCATGATCAGGACGCCGGATGAATACAGCGAAAGTCCCTTTTCGAAATCCTTGCTGTAGTAATCGAACGGAGCCTGTCCCGGGATGAACAGCAGCGCGGTATAGCTGACCACGCCTTCCACATTGGTGTGGATCACCTTCGCGGGATCCGCCATGTCGAAGTATTTCTCGTGGTAGAACTGATTGTAATCCTCATCCTTCAGGGTACTCTTCTGCTTTTTCCACAGAGGGACCATGCTGTTCAGGGTCTCTTCCTCCATATAGGTCTCATACTCGGGCTTCCCGTCGCTTTCAGTACCCTCCTTGACGCGTGAACGGCTCACCATCATCCGGATGGGATAACGGATATAATCAGAGTACTTTCTGATCAGGCCGCGGATCGTATATTCCTCCAGGAAGCGGCTGTAGTTCTCATCCTCCGTATCCTCCTTGAGAACAAGAATGACCTCTGTTCCGGTTTCCTCCTTCGCGCCCTCCTTCATGGTATAGCCGTCGGCTCCGGACGATTCCCATATCCAGCTTTCTTCGGAACCCTCCGCTCTGGAAACGACAGTGACTTTATCGCTGACCATGAAGGCTGAATAGAACCCGACTCCGAACTGGCCGATGATATCGATGTCCTTATCCTCGGCATTTTCCATCGCGGATTTGAAATCCAGCGATCCGCTTCTGGCGATGGTTCCGAGATTCTTCTCCATCTCCTCCTTCGTCATTCCGACCCCGTTGTCCGTGATCTTCAGAGTGCGGGCTTCAGCGTCTGTCTCCAGAAAGATATAAAAACTGTCTCTGGAAACGCCGGTGTCTCCTTCTGACAGCGCCTTGTAGTACCTTTTATCAATCGCGTCGCTGGCGTTAGAGATCAGCTCCCTCAGGAAGATCTCCCTGTGCGTGTAGATGGAATTGATCATAAGATCCAGAAGACGTTTTGATTCTGCCTTGAATTGTTTTTTTGCCATGTTTATCCTCGATGTCCTCCTTTGGTTTGATTTAACAAACAGAAGCGGCCGAAATATCCGGCCGTTTGTTTTTTGATTGATACCGGCGCACGGGCCCTGTCAGACGGACCCTTTGCTACCGGAGCTTGTCTTTTTTATCTTCTTTTTTCTCTTTAATGGTGACTGTCAGGGAAGCCTTCGCCGTTCCCTCTCCGCAGCGGGCGTCTTCACAGGTGTAATCCACCCGGTATTTCCCCGGCTTATTCGTATTCAGCGATAACACATGCTTGTATGATTTCTTTTTCTTGCTGTACCGGTAGACTCTGTATTTTACTTTGGACGTCAGGTTTTCGTATGTATACGGATCCCGCGCCGTCACATTCGCCATGGGGAAGAAAGTGTCACCCGCGGTAAGAGACGTCACCTTGTCCCTGCTGATCCTGATCTCAGGCCCTGTAAGCTCGTATGTCGATCTGTGAGCCCGGTTTGTGGGATCATACCCGCAGGTCGCCTCAACCAGAGGCGGTTTGCCCAGCGGACCCGGATCATCGCTTTCATATACTGTGACCTTCGTCCCCTTCGGGCAGTTGTCAAAGATCCACTTCGCGTCTTTCAGGTGCAGCCGCACGCAGCCATGGGATACCGCCTTGCCCAGCAGGTTGTGATCCTCGATCTCCAGAGTATCCGGTTCCGGTTTCAGATAGCATGTGGAATGGAAGCCAACCTGCCCGTCAAACTGCGTGAAGAACTGCATGTATTCCTCACTGGCGACGGAGCTGCTCCACCTGAGCTTATTTCCGATCCGCCCCGTTCCGATGGGGGTCCTGTGCCCCGCTTTTCCGCAGGAGCAGAGGAACGCTTTCAAAGGCTGGTACTTGCCGCTGCTGTCCATACTGTAGACCGTGACCACGTTCTCATGGCGGTTGACCTTAAGCCAGTATGCCTTCCTTGATGAAGCCGACGCGTTTTCCGCGGGAATCACAAGAAGCCCTGCGAGGCAGAGCAGAATCACGATTATGAATATCCTTAATCCATTTCCCTTTTTCATGGTACTTTATTATAACATAATTGTGAAAAAAAGGAAGCCATTTTTTTCCGGCTGCCGGCCTGAAGGGCTGAATTTCCCCGATTCCGCAAAAAAAACCCGAAGTGCCGTGTCGGGTGATAATTCACGCCCTATCAGATGATAGGTGGGTCGCCTGCTTCCTGCATCCGCGTGTCCACATGAAGAGGATTTCACTCTGCTGGGAAGACCCGGCATCCCTGGAATGTAATGTAGGTTGAATTATACTTTCCCTTTTCGCACACTTCAGGATGATTTAAGTAATTCAGCTTATGATTCAGCCTGCCTTTCAGCGGCTGATCCCCGAAAGATCATTCGATCTCATCGAGATCAACGCTGCAGTTATGATGCACCTTCTGTACATCATCGTTTTCCTCCAGGATGTCGATCATCTTCTTCAGAAGCTTAAGATCTCCCGGAGTCTTGGGAGCCGCCTCCATGGAAGGAACGAATTCGATCTCAGATTCTACGAATTCATATCCCGCGTCGGTCAGCGCTCCGTGCACATCCGTATACGCGGAAGGCTCTGTCTGGATCTCAAAGCTGTCCTCATTAACGATCATATCATCAGCGCCCGCTTCCAGAGCGGCTTCCATCAGCTCGTCCTCATCGATGTCATCAGTCTTCTCGATCAGGATCACGCCCTTGCGGGCAAACATATAGGAAACGCATCCCTGAGAACCGAGGTTTCCGCCGTGCTTGTCAAATGTGGATCTGACGGCGGCCGCTGTACGGTTCTTATTGTCAGTCAGGGCTTCTACGATGACCGCGACGCCTCCGACTCCGTATCCTTCAAAGATCAGTTCTTCGTAGCTTTCGCCGCCCAGTTCGCCGGAGCCCTTCTTGATGGCTCTTTTGATATTATCGTTAGGCATGCCGATGGCCTTCGCCTTTTCGATCGCCACACGCAGCGTAGCGTTGTAATCAGGATCCGCTCCGCTTTTGGCAGCTACGATGATCTGTCTGCCGTATTTTGTAAACATCGCGGCACGCTTGGAATCCTGCGCCGCTTTTCTCCCTGCAATTGTTCCATGTCTTCCCATGAAGACACCTCCTCACTTCGTTGTTTTTATGGTTTAAGTATACACCCCGGCGGACCTGTTGGCAACCGCAACATGGTGTATATGGCAGCGTTCTAAGAGGTCTTTTCACCCTTTTCCTGCTCTTCGCGGAGTTTCGCCTCCAGATTCTTGTGCGCTGTGGTCATCATCAGCTTGATACGGTTCAGCTGATTGACATGGCTTGCTCCCGGGTCGAAATCGATCGCCACGATATTCGCCTTCGGGCTGAACTTCCGCATCGCCTTCATCATGCCTTTTCCCGTGACATGGTTCGGGAGGCACGCGAACGGCTGCAGGCAGGCGATATTCTCAACGCCGTGGCTGATCAGCTCGACCATCTCTCCCGTAAGCAGCCATCCCTCTCCGCACTGGTTTCCGAGAGAGACTACCTGGCTCGCGGCTTTGGCGGTCTCCTCGATACGGGACGGTTCGTAGAACCGTCTGGATTCGCGCAGGGCTTTTCTCATAGGCTGGCGGTAATGCTCGATGAATTTGATCGCCGCCTTGTTCGCCATCATGCTGCTGTATGATCCGGAAAGATGCTCGTAGTTGAATTCCTTGTTCTGCATTCCGTACAGCAGGAAATCCATGAGGTCGAGCACGACAGCCTCTCCGCCTTCCTCCTCGATCACACCTACAATATCATTGTTGGCGGTCGGGTGGTACTTGACCAGAATCTCACCGACGACGCCGACCTTCGGCTTTTTGATATCCTTAAGCGGAAGCCTGTCAAAATCATGGACGATATCGGCGATATTCTTCTTGAAGTGCCCCATATCTCCGTCCATCACGTTTTTCTCGGCCTGACGGTTCCAGAATTCATAGAGCTTGTTCGCGGATCCCGGTTCTTCTTCATAAGGCCTGGTCGCGTACAGCACACGCATGAACAGGTCGCCGTAAACCACGGCCATCATGCCCCGCTTGATGAGCTTCGGATCCGTGAGCTTGAATCCCGGATTGGATTCCAGTCCGGCCATGTTGACGGAGATGACAGGAATCTGCTCCATTCCCAGATCCTTCAGCGCTTTTCTGAGAAGCGATATGTAGTTGCTGGCGCGGCACTGTCCTCCAGTCTGGGACATGAACACAGCCGTTTTCTTCGGGTTGTACTGACCGGATTTCAGCGCGGCGATGGTCTGCCCAAGCGTTACGATAGTCGGATAGCAGGCATCGTTGTTGACATATTTAAGTCCTTCCTCCACGGCATTGGTCGTGACCGGAGGGAGCTCAATGGCGCGGTATCCACAGGAACGCATCATCTTCTCCAGAAGCCGGAAATGAATCGGGGACATCTGCGGCATCATGACCGTGTATTCGTCTTTCATCTCCTTTGTGAAGACTTTGCGCTCGTAGGGCTCATTGCTCGGCGTCGGAAGGATCTCGTTCTTCTCGCGCTCCATGATGGCTGCGCGAAGGGAACGCACGCGGATCCTGGCCGCGCCCAGATTGGACCCCTCATCGATCTTGAGCACTGTATAGAGCTTGTTGTTATTGTGGCAGATCTCCTCCACCTGATCCGTCGTAACGGCGTCGAGGCCGCATCCGAATGAATTCAGCTGGATAAGCTCCACATCCTCTCTCGTTCCGGCAAAAACAGCCGCCCGGTACATTCTGGAATGGTACACCCACTGGTCAAGCACCCTGATCGGCCG
>CADBRP010000019.1 GCA_902797095.1 uncultured Eubacteriales bacterium
CTCAACGACGGCTCCGGCGAAGTCGCCTCTGTCGGCTCACTGACCAACCACTTCATTGGCACCTGCGGCGTGTATTTCCCGCTCAACGTTTGGGAGACCATTCCGGAAGAGTACCAGACCATTATTCAGGATGAGTTCACTGCTTCTGCACAGCGCATGATCGAGAAGATCAACAGCAGCTATGAAGAGACCAAGGCCAAGCTCGAGGAGACTGGGCATACCTTCAACGAAGTCGATACCGAAGCGTTTGCTGCCGCGGTTGCACCGGTGTATGAGAACATGAAGAACGTGACTCCGGGCCTCTATGACGAGTTCCGTGAAGCACTGGCGAATATGCCCAAATAAGAATTATCCAATCCGGCATTGCATGGGGAGTGAGGCATATAACTTCACTCCCCGTTTTCTGATATGGAGGCGACAGTATGAAGGAACTGTTCAAGAAAATCACGCCTAAACTGATTGTTAACAACTTGGAAGAGATCGTTGCATCCCTTCTTTTCACTGTGACGCTTATTCTGGTGATTGTCAATGTCCTTACAAGGTATGTGTTCCGTACAGGTATACCATGGGCTGAAGAAATGGCGACAAGCTGTTTCGTCTGGACGGCTTTTATCGGCTCGGCGGCCTGCTATAAACGGCGTGCACATATTGGCGTGGACATTCTGGTGAATAAAATGCCTGTCTCAGCACAGAATGTTGTGAAAACACTCGTGAACCTGTTCATGGTTTTCCTTTGCGGATACATGTTTTATCTCAGTATTGTTTACCTGAAACGCTCTTATCGGAAGCCGACGGCGATTCTGGGCATTTCTTCGGCATGGGTTTCTTCCTCGCTTGCTCTTTGCTTTCTGGATATGACAATCTGGTCTGTGGTATTTTTCTTCAGGGATCTGAAGTCCGTTAAGGAAACCGGTAAAGTCGTGATTGAGGGAAAGGAGGCGTGAGAAGATGACCGGATATTTGCCAGTTCTGATTGCATTTATTTTATATTTTTCCGGTGTACCGGTGGCCTTTGCGCTGTTTGGCTCGGCATTATTTTATTTTGGTGTCATTGATCATAACTCGCCGCCGGATCTGATCTTTCAGAAATTTGTCACCAGTGCCCAGTCCTTCCCATTGCTTGCCATTCCGTTTTTTGTGATGGCGGGTTCCATCATGAATTACGCCGGGATCAGTGATAAGCTGATGAAAATGGCGGATGTTCTAACCGGCCATATGAAAGGCGGTCTGGCCCAGAGCAATGTGCTCCTGAGCTGTTTGATGGGCGGTGTATCCGGCTCTGCCAATGCCGATGCAGCCATGGAATGCAAGATGCTGGTTCCCGAAATGGAAAAGCGTGGCTATTCCAAGGGTTTTTCTGCCGCGATTACGGCAGCCTCTTCTGCGGTTACACCGATTATTCCTCCCGGCATCGATCTGATTATCTATGCCCTTCTTGCCAAGGTCTCGGTTGCGAAGATGTTTGCAGCGGCGTATCTGCCGGGCTTTGTTATTGCTGCCTGTCTGATGGTCTGCGTTCATTTCATCGCCGTCAAACGCGACTATAAGCCATCGAGAGAGACGAAAGCAAGCGGAAAAGAAATCGCTAAGCAGTGCGGAGATTCTCTATGGGCACTGCTTTTCCCGCTTGGCATTGTTCTCGGCATTCGAATTGGACTGTTTACACCTTCTGAGGCAGGGGCCTTTGCGGTTGCCTACTGCATCTTCGTCGGCGCGGTAATCTACAAGGGCCTGAAGTGGGAACACCTGCCAAAGATCTTCCTGGAGACCATCGACGGTACCGCTACGGTTATCCTGGTGATTGTCGCGGCGAATGTCTTCGGATACTATCTGACCTGGGAAATGATTCCGATGAAGATCACCACCCTGCTCCTGAATGTGACGTCGAACAAGTGGCTGATGCTGCTGTTGGTCAATATTCTGCTGCTGGTCATGGGCATGTTCCTGGAGGGCGGTGCTGCGCTGATCATTGTTGCTCCGCTCCTGATCCCTGTTGTGACTAAGCTCGGAGTCGATCCGATTCACTTTGGAGCAATGTGCATCGTGAATATTATGATCGGTGGCCTGACGCCTCCGTTCGGTTCGATGATGTTTACCTGTATGTCCATCACGGGGTGCAAGCTCAACGATTTTGTAAAGGAATGCTTCCCGTTTATCATAGCTGAGATTATCGGACTGCTGCTGGTTACCTTCATTCCCGGAATTTCCATGCTGTTGCCGAATCTGATTTTCTGATTCAGGCGGCACACCGGTATCGGCAAGGGATGAAAAGCCTGTATATTGAATTCTTCTATAAGCACTCGCTGACGGAAATGATATGCTGGGGAATTGGGCTTGTTCTGGTATGGATGATTCTTTCACTCCTTTTTCGGCGCTGGCCTGGCTTCTGGAAGTGGATGAATCTGTTTCTCTTCTTTGCTGTGGTTGCCTTCATCCTCTGGAGAACGGTAGGGAACAGGGCGGTGGGTAAACAGGAGATCTGTTTGATACCGTTCTATTCTTTTGTTGCTGCGCGATCTTCCACTGAACGTTATCGGAGCCTGGTGGCCAACATTCTGCTGTTCATTCCGTTTGGGTTGACACTGCCGTTTTGCATCAGGCGATACCCGGTTCGCAGAACGATCCTTGCGGCTTTTGGCTTTTCTGTGTTGATTGAGCTTTCACAATATGTGTTTGCTCTTGGCCTGTGTGAAACCGATGATGTGATCTTCAATACCCTTGGCGCTGCTTTTGGTACGCTGGCATTTGTATGTTCACGAAAACGGGAAGGATAAGCTGGATGCGCTTGTGAGCAGGTTCAAGCTACTGTACCGCATTCTACCAGGAAGAAAGCCGTATGAGAAAAAAGAGCAACTATAGCGAGGACTCAAGATGGACTTGATGCTGAGCGGTTTCTGTGTTATTCTTCCTGTGACATATATTAGCAATCCATAAGAAAGAAATGAATCCATGACGACAAATCAATCTGAGCTCCTGGCCGGCCTCGCGGCTTCGCTCTTCGGTGATGCGAAAGCTGTTTCACTGTCGCCAGAGGCGAAGGAGGAAGCCCTGGCCCAGGCGGTCTATCCGCTTGTCTGCCAGGACCTTACCACCATTCAAATCGTGGCGAACAATGTGCGTCTCGCCTGGCAGCAGCAGGAGCTCTGCAAAACCCTGCAGGCCGCGGGGCTTCCCTTTGTCACGCTCAAGGGCCTTGCCGCCTCCATGTATTATCCGGAACCGTTGACCCGTACCCTCGGGGACATCGACCTCATCGTCGCGCCGCGGGACTTTTCCCGGGCCTGCTCGCTGCTGCTTGCCGACGGCTATAAGACCGCCGACTCCCTTGAGGGGAATGAGCGCCATGTGCACTTTGAAAAGGACGGCGTCCTCGTGGAGCTCCACCGGCGATATGCCGTGCTGAATACCCCGGCGGCGAATGAGCTGCTGGATTCCTGGATCTTTGAGGCGATCCCCCGGGCGGTCACGGCCGCTGTGGATGAATGGCGGTTTCCCGCCCTGCCGGAACCGCTGAACGGCCTGACTTTGCTCTCGCATATCAGTCAGCATCTGGAGGAGGGCCTCGGCCTGCGCCAGCTGATCGACTGGGTGGTCTATGTCGCGCGGGAGCTTCCGGATGAAAAATGGCCGGCGTTTCAGACCATGACCGACCGGCTGGGCCTGACGGATCTCGCCCGCTTCACCGCCCGCTTCGGCCAGCTTTACCTCGGCCTGCCGGTGGAGCATCACCGCTGGTGCCTGGGCGTGGACGATGCCCTGTGCGAGGCCCTTGCGGACTATGCCTTTGCGTGCGGCAACTTCGGCCAGAAGGCCGGCACCGACAACACCGTCGCCATGGTGGTCAGCCACGGCGCCGGCTTCCGCGCCTTCTTCCGCAATCTTCAGCTGCGCGGCGAGGCCAACTGGAAGGCCTATCGGAGGCACCGCGCCCTGAAGCCCTTCTGCTGGATCTATCAGGGCTTGCGCTATGCGCGCCTGGGGCTGCGGCGTGAGAACGCCCTTTCAAACCTTCGGAAGGATTATGCCGCCGGCAAGTCGCGCAACGCCCTGATGAAGGCCCTCGGCGCCACCCGCCTGGCGGAGAGCAGCAGGCGCGATTTCTGACCATTGGACATTTTGTGATGAAACTGGGAGAAGAATCATGAGCGAGACCTTGGAAAACGAGAAAGTCGAAAAGAAGGATAAGTTGATTGAGTGCCTCTACCCCGGGGATCCGCGGGTCTGCGTCCTGCTGGGGAAGCAGAAGCGTGCGGAAGCGGGGGACTATGTCCGCCGGAGTCAGTTTGTCTACAGCCTGTATATGCGCGGGCAGTATCTGCTCTTTCATACCCTGACGCGGCGGCTCCTGCTGGTTTCGCCGCGGCTGATTGACTACTTTGCGGATGACCGGCTCTTCCCGGCCTCGGTTCTGGACGATGAGCTGCTCGCGAAGCTGTATGAGAACCATTTCCTCGTGCCGGAGCATGCCCCCGAGAGCCGGACCTATCTGGAACTCAAGGACGTCATGGTGGTGAAGGAGGAGCTGCCCCAGGGGATCACCAGTTATGTGATTCTCCCCACCACGACCTGCAACGCCCGCTGCTTCTACTGCTTTGAACAGGGCATGAGGTATCAGAAGATGTCGCCCGAGACCGTCGAGGATACGATTGCGTTCATTCTGAGGCACAAGCCGGAGAATGAGAAGAAGATTCATATCCACTGGTTCGGCGGCGAGCCCATGTGCGCCTCGGACAACATCGACCGCATCTGCGCCGGCCTGACCGAGGCGGGCGTGGACTATACTGCCGAGATGACCAGCAACGGCAGTCTCTTTACCGAAGAGCTGGCGCGCCATGCCGCGGAG
>CADBRP010000020.1 GCA_902797095.1 uncultured Eubacteriales bacterium
CCGCCGCGATGAATCTGGATACGCGGCGCGCTTTCCTTATCAACGGGGACGCGTTCTGTCTGAGCGCCGGAAAGCTGGCGAAGATCGCGGAACTGATCAGGGAGCATCTGCCGCAGATCGGGACCATCTCCATGTACGCTTCGATCAGGAACATTCAGGGGAAGACGGACGAGGAACTGGTCATGCTGAGAGGGCTTGGGATCAACGAACTGAACGTCGGCGTGGAGAGCGGCACGGACAGTGTGCTTGAGCACATGAACAAAGGATACACCGTCGAACAGGCGAGAGAACAGCTGCTGCGGCTTAAAAAAGCGGGTTTTGATTACGTGCTCAACATCATTTTGGGAGCCGCGGGCGCGGGAAACCAGGCGCGGCACGCAAAGGAGACCGCCCGCCTGATGAACGAGACTCAGCCGTCGCTGATCTTTACGGGAACGATTCATCCCGACCCGGGATGCCCGCTGTATGAAGAGATGCGGGAAGGCGCTTTTGTTGAGAACACGATCGGAGAGTATCTGGAGGAGGAAGAACTGTTCCTGCAGGATCTGGAGCTTGAGAGGTGCTTTCTGTTCGGGCTGCATCCGTCCAATGTGGTCAGGATGCAGGGGTGGCTTCCGGAGGACAAAGACAGGCTTCTGGAGGCGGTCAGGAAGACGCGCGGCGATATGAAGCGGATCCTCGACAAACGTCCGATCCGCGCGGGAGAAGGCGGGATCATCGGGGTATGAATGGATATTGACGCAAAGGCAGGTATAAGATATGGATATCATATACAAGCATGAAATACCGGCGGCGGAATATAACGGGCTGAGGACCGGCGCGGGATGGAGAAGCCTCAGTCTGGAACAGGCGGAGACAGGACTGCGGAACGCGTCCTATCTGATTTCCGCGTGGGACGGCGAAAGGCCGGTCGGCGTGGCCCGGGTGATCAGCGACAGGGGATATATCTACCTGATCGTGGATGTGATCGTCGCGCCTGAATATCAGGGGCAGGGGATCGGAACCAGGATGATCAGCTCCATCGAGGAATGGCTTGCGCAGGAGAAAGAGGGCAAGCCGACCATGATGGTCTATCTGATGGCCGCCGAAGGAAAGGAAAGCTTTTACGAACAGTTCGGATTTAAGAGACGCCCGGGGGAAGGCCACACGGGCGCGGGAATGACGAAGTGGATGGACTGAACACGGAGGTAATGAACTATGGCTGCGATAATCAAAACCACACAGGGTGACATCACCAAAGTCACCGATGCTGAAGCTATCGTGAACGCCGCGAACAGATCACTCCTCGGAGGGGGCGGCGTGGACGGCGCGATCCACCGCGCGGCGGGAAAGGAGCTGCTGGCGGAGTGCCGGACGCTTCATGGATGCGAGACCGGCGACGCGAAGATCACCGGTGCGTATAATCTGCCCTGCAGATATGTGATTCATACAGTCGGGCCTGTTTGGGGCGGCGGCAGGAGAAATGAACCGGAAAAGCTGGCGTCATGCTACAGAAGATCTTTGGAGGTGGCTGAGGAAAACGGGATCCGGACCATCGCCTTCCCGTCGATCTCCACGGGAGTGTATCATTTCCCGGTGGACCAGGCGGCGGAGATAGCGGTCGGGACTGTGCGTGAATATATAAAGCGGAAGCCGGACGCTTTTGATATGGTGAAGTGGGTTCTGTTTGACAGCAGAACAAAGGCAGCCTATGACCGCGCTCTTGAAAAGGCAGGAGAGGCGCTTTAGAGAATTACTTCAGAGAGCAGGAAGATGAAATACGACAGCATAACAGAGATCGATGTTCATGGAATGCGTCCTGAGGAAGCGGTGAAGGCCGTGTCCAGGCTGATCGACGGCGCGCCCGGGAATGTTTACCGGATCCGGGTGATCCATGGATATCACAGAGGAAACGCCCTGCAGCGGGCGATATACGACGAATTCGACTATTTCCATACCTCGAATAAGGTGCTGCGGATGGAAGGGGGCAGCAATCCGGGAATCACGGAGATCATCCTGAGGGAATGGTGAGTATTGAGAGGTTTGTTGAGAGGTTTGATAAGAGGGAGGGAACAATGAAAGTATTAGCAGCTTATTTCAGCGTGTCAGGCATAACTGAGCACGCGGCGAAGGAACTGGCGAAGGCTGTCGGGGCGGAACTGTTTGAGATCCGGCCGCAGAAGCCTTATTCTGAAGCGGATGTCAACTGGAAGAATCCGCTGGCCAGATGCAACAAAGAGAAGATCGGGAAGAAGGACGTTCCGGTGGAAGGAAAGATCGAGGATTTCTCAGAATACGACGCGGTTCTCATCGGTTTTCCGATCTGGTACGGAAGCGCGCCCAATGTTGTCAACACCTTTGCGAAGGACTATGACTGGACGGGGAAGAAGATTGGAGTATTCGCGACCTCCGGCGGCAGCGGGATCGGAAAGACAGCGGCGAAGCTGCAGCCTTATGTGAAGGGCGCGGAGATAATTGACGCG
>CADBRP010000021.1 GCA_902797095.1 uncultured Eubacteriales bacterium
CCTGCATGACATCGAGAAGATAGATGAAATCGAAGCCAACGAGCTGGGGATCTCTCCGGGGTATTCCTTCGAAGGGAAGATGCTGGGGCATCTGGTGCTCGGCGTCAGAGAGATCGAGAAGACCGCGATTGAACTGGGGATATCCCATCAGAAGGCGGTGCTGCTTGAGCATATGATGCTGACACATCATTATGAGCCGGAATTCGGCAGCCCCAAAAAGCCCCTGTTTCCGGAGGCGGAGATGCTGCATTATCTGGACATGGTGGATGCCAAGATGTATGACATGCAGAATGTTCTGGAGAAAACAGAGCCCGGAAAGTTCAGCGAGCGTGTCTGGACGCTGGACAACCGCACGCTTTACAGGATAGGAGAGGAGACCGATGATTAAGCGGCCTAAGGAGATCAATCAGATCATAAACAAGCTGAACGCGGAAGGATTTGAAGTATACTGCGCCGGCCAGTGCGTTACCGCGGGAGAACTGGGGGAGAATCCGCAGGACTGGGATCTGTATACCGACGCTCCGCAGGAGAAGGTGCGCGCCCTGTTCCCGGAAGGGGAAGCGATGGGGGCGAGGACTACCCGCCTGGACTATACTGTCTTTGTGGAATCCGATGACCTTAATGTTGCGGATACCTTTGAAGGCGTGATCGCGGATGTGGTGACCCTGAAGGACAGCATGGAGAAACAGCTGGAAGTCTATGATTTCACATGTGAGCGCATCGCGGAGCATCCGTATAAGCCGCCCATCGACCCCGATGACGGGCTGAAGGATATCAAAAAACGCCTGCTGCGTTCTTCCGGCGATATTGAAGACAGGTTCCGCCGGGATCCGATCCGGATCATGCGCGCACTGCGTTATGTCGGGCTTTACGGTTTCGATCTGACAAAGGAACTGTCGGAATCCATTGCCCGCTGCGCCGGAGAGCTTACAAAAGCGGACAAGTCCGAGATACTCTATGAGTTTTCCCTAAGCATCAACGGAAACCACGGAGGGAAATTTCTGAAGATGCTAAAGGGGCTCGGCCTGCTGCCGGCGATCGTAGGCCCGGAAGGGCAGTCGTCCGACCGGCGGGAAAAGAATGATTACGATATTCTTTCCGATAACATCGATAAGATCAAGCATATTCCGCTGCGCCGGATGGCCCTGTTCTATATCTGCTTCGACAGGCATTACGCGAAGGCGGTGCAGTATCTGCCCCATGAGGAGCTGGATATGGAGTATCTGCTGGACGCGAAGAAGCTTCTGCCGAAGCAGCACTTTATCGGCGACGAGACCGGGCTGAAGAAGTTCATCTACCGGTGCGGGAGCTGGGACAAGTACAACTTCCTGGACAAGCTTTCCAAGGCGCAGGTCATCGTCTATGATTACAGCAACCAGAGGATCATCGGAAGAGACGCGATCCTGAAGCTGGTGCTCGAGCAGCGGCAGCCTATTTTTGTCGAGGATCTTCGGGTGAAAAAGCAGGATATCCTGAACGCGGGGATCACTGATGATCCCGAACGGGCGGAGGAGCTGCTGAAGATGCTTCCCGATGTGGTGCACAGCAACGTCGCCCTGAATGAAAAGGAAAAGCTGCTGGAGTACGCCAGGAAATTCAACAAGAGCAAGCTCCGCGCGATGTTCAGAGATGTGAAGTGGTTCAGATAACTATGATGCAGGAATACACCGGAGTGATCCGGGAGATCATATTTCATAATAAAGAAAACGGCTATACAGTGGCCGTTTTTGAAACGGAGGCGGAAGACGGCTGTTTCACCGCTGTGGGAACGGTACCCGGCGCGGCCGCGGGCAAATGCTACCGTCTGGAGGGATCCTTTGTCGAGCATCCGTCCTACGGGGAACAGTTCAAAATATCTTTTTCAGAGGAAACCATGCCTTCCACAGAGACGGGCATCAAAGAATTTCTCGCCTCCGGCGCGATGAAGGGGATCGGCCCGCGGACGGCGGAAGCCATCGTATCGAAATTCGGGGCGGACACCTTCCGGATCATCGAAGAGGAACCGGAGAGGCTGACCGCTGTTTCCGGAATCGGCCCGAAGACGGCCGCGAAGATATCGGAGGCCTTCTCCCTGCAGCGGGAATTCGCGGAGATCACACTGCGGCTGCAGCAATACGGCATAGGAGCGGGGACCGCGTACCGTCTGCACCAGACGTATGGAGGGGATACCATCCGCGTGCTGGAGGAAAACCCCTACCGCCTGGTTGATGACGTATACGGAGTGGGCTTTGTCAAAGCGGATAATATAGCCTCAAAAATGGGCATCGAAAAAGACTCCCCGTTTCGCATCAGAAGCGGGATCCGGTTTACGCTGAGCTACTTTTCCGGGAACGGCCACACATGCCTTCCGGAGGAGGAACTGGTAGGGAACGCCTCCTCGCTGCTGGATCTGGAGAGC
>CADBRP010000022.1 GCA_902797095.1 uncultured Eubacteriales bacterium
CCTCCGTTACCAAGCGCCGCAAGATCTTCCGCCGTGACCGGAATATCAGCCATCAGACGCTGCAAAACCAGGTCAAACACAGTCCTTCTCGAATACATCACGCATCCGGGAAGGCCCATGACCGGAATCCGGCCCTCGGCGTACGCCAGAAGGAACATGGCTCCCGGAAGCACCGGCGCGCCGTAGCTGATGATCTCAGCGCCGCACGCCCGGATCGACGAAGGCGTGGTATCATCCGGATCCACGCTCATCCCTCCGGTGCAGCAGATCATATCCGCGCCCTGATCGATATACGCCCTGATCTGATCCGCGATCCTCTTGGGGTCGTCTCCGAGGATCTCTTTGCCAAGGATCTCAGCGTCGTAATCGGCCATCTTCTTTTCCACAGCAGGACCGAACCTGTCTTCTATCCTGCCGGTATACACCTCGTTTCCGGTGATGATCAGCCCGACCTTCCTGCGCCTGAAAGGCGCGATCTTCAGAAGCGGCTCCTGCCCCGCGGCCTCCTCCGCCTCCTTCATCCTGTCTTTTTTGATCACCAGGGGGATCACGCGGGTCCCCGCCAGCTTGTCTCCCTTTCGTACCGGAACGCCTCCGCTCCTGGTGGCGATCATCATGTCCCCCAGGGAATTGATCTTCAGAAGGCGCTCCTCATCCACCATGAAGAGGCCGTCCGCCTCCGCGAAGATCTCAATCTTGCCTTCCTTCGCGCCGCTCCTGGACATATGCTCTCCAAGGCACATCCGGCAAAGGATCTCAGCCGCCTCATCCTCGTGGTACATGGTCTCATCGTTTTCCCAGATATACAGATGCTCCTTTCCCATGGAAAGCAGGACCGGAATATCCTCCTCTGTTACAATGTGCCCCTTGCGGAACGCGGGTCCTTTGAACTCGCCGGGAATGATCCTGGTCATATCGTGACACAGCACATGCCCGACCGCTTCTTCTGTTCTGATCTTTTTCATCTCTTCACTCTTATTTTTTTCAAAGAATAACGGTAATTCTTAAAAAAGGCGGCTCAGCCTCCAGCCGCCTTTCCGTTGACCTTGATCTCGTCGCCGTCGTGCAGCTCCTCTTCCTCTTTCATTTTCTTTCCGTCCCGGATCAGAAACCCGTACAGCCTGTCTTTGCCCGGAACGATGTTGAAATGCGAGCAAAGGTCCAGCCCCGTGGATCCCTCCGGCAGCTCGATGTCTGCTGAAGGCTTCCATCCGTTCAGCTGGCGGATCCTTCCGTTGAACAAGACTTTTATCTTCATGTAAATTCCGCTCCTGTCATGAACCGATATATCTGATGTAAATCCGCTGCGCCGATGTGCTGTCGGCGGCTCCGTTTATTATAGCACGGCCGTCGGGAAAAAGTTTGAAATCCGCCTCGTCATTTCTGAACACAGTGAAGAATTTTTTCTTCTCCAGCGTTCCTCTGCCCTGAAGGGACTCCACCGCCTCTTCATAATCGAACATCCCGTCATCCTCTGGCGTGATCTGATAGGCGTCGTGGCCGCACAGCGCCGCGGTATAACGCTTCTGCCGGTTCTGAAGCCTGGAATAATGGCGCTTTCCGCACACGGGGCACTCCGGGTCTTTCTCCACTTCAAAGAATTCCGTAAAGCTGTCCCACGCGTCCAGCGTGACCGCCTGGCGAAGCAGCGCTTCCGATCCGGTAAGCATCTTCATGGCTTCCGCGGTCTGGTACGCCGCCACGATGCCTGTTATGGGGCTGATCACCCCCGCCGTGTCGCATGTCTCATAGGTCCCTTCCTCCGGAAGCGGTCCCAGAAGGCATTCCAGACAGGGGCCTTCTCCGGGAAGTATGTTCATCATCGTCCCGCCGCTTCCCACGACTCCGCCGTAGATCCAGCGGATCTTCAGCTTGTCGCAGGCTTCGTTCAGAAGGTAGCGCGTCTCCAGATTGTCAGTCCCGTCGATGACCAGATCCACGTCAGAAATGAATTTCTCCACATTGTACGGGTTTACATCCGCGATCACCGCCTCGATCTGAACCTCGTGATTCATTTCCGCCAGATGCGCCTTTGCCGCCTCCGCCTTGGGGACCTGTTCCCGCGCGTCGCGTTCCGTGAACAGTACCTGCCGCTGCAGATTGGACAGCTCCACGATGTCGCGGTCGATCAGCCGCAGATATCCCACTCCGGCGCGGGCCAGATTGTTGGCAACAAATGAGCCCAGCGCGCCCACGCCGATGACGCAGACTCTGCCCGCTTTCAGTTTCTCCTGTCCTTCCTCTCCTATAGGAAAAAAGATCTCCTGTCTGTGGTATCTTCCGACTGTCATCTGATCCTTCCTTTATTTAAAACGCCTCGTCTTCAGGGAACATCGGGTTCCTGCGGATCTCCTCCATCGTCTCCTTAAAGTCGGAGCCCAGGAAGTACTTCTCCGGAACGTTCGGATTCGGTTCGCCCTGTGCCAGCGCCCTGATGCCCGCCAGGACTTTGTCCGGACGCGCCGGCAGCTCGTGGATCCGCACGCCGGTGGCGTCGTTGATGGCGTTGATGACCGACATGTGATCGCCGGACTGGAACGCCTCGGATCCGCCGGAGGAGCCGAACGGATTGGTCTTTCTCGGAGTGCACATATGGATCAGTTCGATGTCATCCGGCAGCATGTTCGCAGTCGCGATGCCCATACCGACGAGATTATTGTGCTTCTTCACATCGTCGTAATCCTCCCACAGCGCGTAGCCGATGGAATGCGCGATGCCTCCGTAGGCCTGTCCGTCCAGGCAGACCGGATTGCCGATCACGCCGACGTCATCGACGCAGACAAGGCGATCCACCTTCGTGATCCCTGTGCTCTTATCGACCTCCACGACTGCCAGATACAGAGAATACGTAAATGCCGGAGTCGGCTCCCCGACGCCTGTATCCGGATGCAGATCGGAAAGGCTTCCGTCGTGATTGTTGATATACTGCGCGTCGTATCTTGTCGGGATCCCTTCCTCGACCATCTCCTCATAGGTCCGGTAGGTCCCGTCAGGCTTCCTCATGGCGTCCATCAGCTTTTTCGCGGCGATGACCATCGCGTTGCTGTTCATGTAATGCTGGCGGGAAGATGCGGAAGCCCCGGAATCAACTCCGTATATGGTATCATTCTGCCGCAGGATGATGTCGTCCGCGGTCACACCGAGTTCCTTCAGCGCTTCCAGGGTAATGACGAGGGATCCCGCGTCCCCTCCCTGGCCGACATCCTGCCATGTATCGTATTTGATGAACTTGCCGCCCGGCGCGATCTCTATCCCCAGAGTGCACTGGTCAGCCACGCCGTCGGTGCAGTTGTATCCGCCCCAGGAGATCCCGACACCCTTCTTCACCAGCTCATGTTCCGCGTTCCATTCCGCGGCCTGCTTTTTCGCCTCCTCGTAGATCGGGCGCATCCTGTCCATCATCGCCTCCATCGGATACTCCCGGAAGGGCATGCTGTTGACATTGGTGTCGCCCTCTCTGGCGATGTTGATATACCGGAATTCAAACGGGTCCATCCCGATCTTCTCCGCCATCATGTCCATCATCGCCTCCGAGCAGGTGTAGGACTGCGGAGAGCCGTAGCCTCTGTACGCCGTTCCGTGGTTATGGTTTGTCGTCGCGACTCTGGCAAGGCCTCTGACATTGGGAACATTGTAAGGGAAGTATGTGAATCTGGCTGGTCTCATGATGAGGTCGTCGCCCAGTTCGTTGTAGGAGCCGTGATCCATTCCGAAATCCCATTCCGCGGCGATGATCTTTCCGTCCTTATCGCAGGCCAGTCTGGAATTGGACCAGGAGGGGGCGCGCTTGCCGACATACGCGATGTGCTCCTGATAGCTCATCGACAGCGCGATGGGCTTTCCTCCGCACGCCTGGCAGACTTCCGCGGCCAGCGCGAAGGAATTGCCGAAGGTGGACCATCCGAATGAGGCGCCTGTCGGGTTGGCTATGATGCGAATCTTATCCTCCGGAAGGCTGGTTGCCTCCATGATGTCCGCCATGTTCGCGCCGATCGCCATGGCCTTGCACTGGATGGTGAGAACGCCGTCCGCGTCCATATACGCCTGGATCGGGTCGGTCTCGATCTGGGCGTGCGGTTCACGCGGGGAGTAAAAGCTTCCCTCCACCGTATAGGGCGCTTCATCGAACAGCTTGTCGATATCATGGCCGGCGCCCTTGATCGTGGGCTGGATGCACCACATATTCGGGTGATCGTCGTGGATGCGGATCGCGTCCGGCTTCACAGCGTCAAGATAGTTTCTGTATTCCGGGAGCTGCTCGTATTCCATCGTGACCTTTGCCGCGGCCGCTCTGGCGTGCTCCTTCGTATCCGCCACCGCCACCGCGATGACATCGCCGTAGTTCATGATCTTCTTATCCGCGATGACATAATGGGATTTCTCTGTCGCCAGCGTTCTGGGCGAGAAACTGAAGAAAGCGACCCGGTTGTCTCCGGGGACATCCTTTGCCGTCACGATCTTGTAAACGCCCGGCATCTTTTCCGCCTCTTCCGTGTTGATCTTCAGGATATTGGCGTGGAAAGTCTGTCTGGGCTGGACCAGAGCCGCGTGCAGCGTTTCCTCCGGCATTTTCATCTCGATATCATCGCCAAAATCTTCAACTCCGCAGACGCGCGCGATGTTGCTCGGGCGGAGAGTCGGCTTACCGTAGTGCTCTCCGGGCGCCGCTTCGGGGATCTTCAGATCCTCCACGGTGATCTCTCCGCGCATGCACTTTGCCGCCAGCATGACCGCGTCCACGATCTGCTTATACCCTGTGCAGCGGCAGATGTTTCTGTGTTTTGTGAACCAGTCCCTGACCTCTTCTCTGGTCGGGTCGGGATTTTCTTTCAAAAGCTGGTAGGACGATACGATGAATCCCGGCGTGCAGAACCCGCACTGTACGGCGCCGTGATACATGAAGGCGATCTGCAGAGGATGCAGGAAATTCGGCTGGCCGATGCCCTCTATCGTGGTAACCTCGCTGTATTCCTCCACCTTGGAGATCTTCCTCATGCAGGAACGGACCAGTTTTCCGTTCAGGATCACGGTACACGCGCCGCACACTCCGGTGCCGCACCCGATTTTCGTTCCTGTCAGACCAAGACGGCGGAGAACATCTGCCA
>CADBRP010000023.1 GCA_902797095.1 uncultured Eubacteriales bacterium
CCCAATATCCTGATATTGCCAAGCTCTGGCACCCTCAGAAGAACGGTGAGCTGAATCCGTTTATGTTTTCTCCGCACTCCGGCATCCCTGTGTGGTGGTTGGGTGAATGCGGTCGTGAATGGGAAAACCCGATTACAGTGGTAACGAGAGGAGAAAAGTGCCCATATTGCTCCGGGCAGCGGGCACTCAAAGGCTTCAATGATCTGGAGACGAAATTCCCGGAGATTGCGGCGCAGTGGCACCCAACGGAAAACGGCGGGAAAACTCCGGATATGTACACCGCAGGATCTGAATACCATGCGATCTGGCTTTGCCCCGTATGTCATCAATCGTGGAAGGCAAAAATAACAAATCGAACGGCAAACCACAGGGGATGTCCATATTGCGCTCATTTAAGGCCAATCATCGGTGTGAATGACCTGGCAACGCTGTGCCCGGATCTGCTGAAGGAATGGGACTATGAGAAGAACAAAGATCTGAACCCGAGTGAATATCTGCCAAGCAGCAATAAGAACGTCTGGTGGAAGTGTTCTCAATGCGGGTATGAATATCGGGCATCAATAAACAATCGAAACAAGGGAACGGGCTGCAAACAATGTGCCGGACAAGTCCTCCTGCCAGGGGTAAACGATCTTGAAACTTTATACCATGATATCGCAGCGGAGTGGGATTATGAAAAAAACAACGGAAAGCGGCCATCTGAAGTCTTTCCCAAAACAAATGATGGTTACTGGTGGAGGTGCGAACTTGGCCATTCCTGGAAGACTTCCCCAAATTCGCGGGTAAGCGGAAGAGACTGCCCCTACTGCTCCGGGAATAAGGTGCTTGCCGGGTTTAATGATATTGCGACAACCCACCCGGAAATCGCCCAGCTGTGGCATCCGTCCTTGAATGAAGATTTGCTTCCCACCCAGGTCTCCAAGGGCTATACCAAAAAGGTCTGGCTGCTCTGCCCCAATTGCCATAATGCTTATGATACTTTTATCGGAAATTATATCAAAGGGTATGGCAGATGCCCGACATGCTCTCCGCGAAAAACAAGAGCGAAATGCGTTTATCAGGTGGAGACAGGGAAGTATTTCAACACCCTCAAAGAAGCCGCTCAGTCGGTAGGAAAAGAAGACTTCAGGCAAATACAGATGTGCTGTAAAGGCAGGTGTCAAACTGCCAGCGGCTTCCATTGGGAATACCGCGAGAAACCAGAAGAATAA
The DNA here is from genome assembly GCA_902797095.1 of uncultured Eubacteriales bacterium. Lineage (GTDB taxonomy): Bacteria > Bacillota > Clostridia > Peptostreptococcales > Anaerovoracaceae > Lentihominibacter. The sequence continues at coordinate 1,212 of CADBRP010000023.1, forward strand.
AGCACCTTGACTTATATTGATCTCCGTCCCACTTGTGTGACATCCGCGGCAAGTCTCACCGCACGTTCTCCGCGGCATGAGCCCTTTTTGTCCGTTTTGTCGGCAGAAATCGGCGTAAAAACCGTTATGAATGAAAACACTTAAAAATAATAATATTCTATTTTTAAGGTTGAAATGGCTCCCTATTACAAAACAGACATTATAGAAAAACTGCTGACAAAACAGACAAAAGTCCTGTACCGCGCACCCGGATACCATGCAGCCTGACGCAACTATCCCCGGCATCCTGAAACCCACAAACATCAGACTGCCGGCTTCCAAGGGATTCTTCACCCGGAAGCCGGCAGTTCTTTCTTTCCCTATTTCTCCGGCAGAGATTCCTGCAATTCCCGATTCCGTGCCGCATTGATCTGCTCCAGATGAAGCTCTTTCAGCCGCTGCTGGATGTTCAGCAGCAGAAGGTCCTCAAAGCCCTCTTTGCCCATCTGGATCCCGAGCCCCAGTGTGTTGATCACCTTCAGCACCTGGCTCCGGCTGCCGGCTGGCGTATCTCCATCTTCCTCCAGTTCAAAATGATCGAAGCGGAACAGCAGATACGAGCCGATCTCTTCCAGCAGCATCGGGTAATTGGTCAATAGATTGACGGCGCCGAGGATCATGGCGGCGTGCGCGGAATTCTCATCGCCGGAGACCAGGCTTTCCTGGAGCTCCTGCAGGATCTCCACTGCGCCCTCCTGCAGGCCGGTGGTCTCGCAGATCTCCTTCATGCCTGCTTCAGTCGAGCGAACATCACTCCGCCCAAGCAGGTAGTCCGCGCTGACGTCATAGAAATCCGCGAGCATGGCCAGAGACTCCGCATCCGGCAGGCTGTCACCGTTCTCCCAATACCCGATTGTGGATTTGGACACTTTTAATGTGTCGGAAAGCGTCTGCTGAGAAATCTTTTTTTCTTCTCGGAGCTCTTTGAGACGGGAAGGGAACAGCGCGTTCCGATTCTGCTCGGATGGGAAAAGAATGCCGCGCTTTTGGGCCTTCGCTTTGCTGACCGGGAAAATGTTCTTTGACATATGGCTAGCCTCCGATGGACTGAATTATTGGTTGTTATTAGAATATGACATGAATTTCTTGACACAGCGCCGAGGCGGTATTAAAATATGGTCAATAATAGATGATGACAAGAAAATCATCCCGCTAGTTACTCTACCACGCTTGTCATTGTCTGTCAAGCAAAATGAAAAAGGAGTCTTTACATGCACCAGAACAATCAAGTCATCCGGAGAGAAGCCCGCGCCTGTAATGTGCCGCTCTGGCGGATTGCAGTTCGCCTCGGAATCTCCGAGCCCACCATGACCCGCCGCCTGCGCACGGAACTGCCGGAAGAGGAGCGGCAGAAAATCCTGACAGTGATTCACCAGCTTTCCGAGGAAACGGACAGGGAGGTCGACCGCCGTGTCTGACAGCCCCATGAAGATCACCGTCCACTATGCGGACTGTACGGGAAACCCGAAAAACTGCTGTTATCCCAATACCGGCGTTGCAGGCAGTGAAGAAGAATTCCGCACCCTGATCGCCCGGGATCACACCTTTGCGGTCTTTCGGGATCACCGGCGCAGCCTGGAGAATTTTGAAGGGACCCGCTATCTTATCCTGGACAATGACAACGATCACTCTGAGGATTCCGAGCAGTGGTTCTCGCCCCAAGATCTCGCATTTACCCTGCCGGAGGTGCCCTTCGTCGTTTATACCAGCCGGAATCACATGAAAGCGAAGAACGGGAAGTCCGCCCGTCCCCGCTGGCATGCGGTCTTTCCTCTCTCCGAGCGGATCACGGACCCCGAAGCGTACCGGAAGATCCTCCGGACCCTTGCGGCGCTCATTCCCGGCGCTGATCCGAACGCCACGGATGCCGCCCGTTTCTTCTTCGGCACATCGGCAGAGGTGGTTCTCTTCCACCCCGGGGAAGTACCCGCAGACCGCTTTCTCCGGCACTACTCTCAGCTGGAGACGCTGGAGACGGAAGACGCCCGGTGCATGCACCGGAACAACACAAGCGAAGCAGAGGCAGAGCGCGCCTTTGCCGCCCTGGGGGAGGAGATCCCCGAAGGCAGCCGCAACACCACGCTGCACACAAAGGCGGTCCGCCTGCTCAAGCGTTTCGGCGACACGGCTGAGGCCAGAACTGCGTATGAGAACGCAGCAGCCCGCTGTGCACCGCCGCTTCCGGAGCGTGAGATTCAGGTGATCTGGCAGAGCGCCAGGCGCTTCTACCAGACGAGAATTGCCAAAGCACCCGGCTACATTCCCCCGGCTCAGTACAACCGGCCGCAGGCTGGCGAGTGGGAAGAGCCGATTGAATTCATGGAGTTTGATCCGCCGGAATTCCCGCTGGAGGCGTTTCCGCCTGTCCTGCGCGACTACACAGCCGCCCTGGCGGAGGGCATCAGCGTTCCTGTAGATATGGCGGCGACATGCATCCTCGGAGTGCTCGCCACGGCTTCCCAGGGCAAATACCGTGTCCGGACAAACCAGAATCATACCGAGCCGGTGAACCTGTTTATCCTGGACGCGATGAGACCATCGGAGCGAAAATCATCCGTGCTCAGTCATGTGGTGGCCCCCATCTATGAATACGAGGATGCCTATAACACGGAACACGCCGAAGAGATTGCCATCAGCAGGCAGAAGAAACAAATGCTGACAGAAAAGGTAGAAAACATCCGGAGAGCGCTCAGCAAGATTAGGCAAAGAAAAAAACGCCGGTCGAAGCAGGCGGAACAGGAAGTGCAGACAGAGCAGGCAGCACAGGAAGAGCAGGAAGCGGAGGAAGAGAAGAAAGAGCTGGAGACAGCTCTTGACAGGGCGACGGCTGAGCTGACCAACTTCCGGGAAAAGAAACCCATGAAGCTCACGCTGGATAACGTCACCATGGAGAAGCTGATCTCCGTTATGTCTGAAAATCACAGCTGCGGCAGCATCATATCCTCCGAGCCGGGTATTTTTGAGATGATCAAGGGCATGTATACCAACAAGCAGAGCAACTTTGATATTATCCTGAAAGGATACAGCGGCGACCATGTCAGCGTGGACCGCATGGGCAGGGAAGGGGAACGCATCAATCACCCGGCTCTGACGATGCTCCTGATGACCCAGACGGATATCCTGAATTCCATCATGTCCGATCCCAAATTCCGCAACACCGGTCTGACCACACGCTTCCTGTGCTGTATGCCACGGTCCAGGGTCGGGGACCGCCCGTTCAATGGTCCGCAGATTCCCGAAGCGGTGCAGAATGCGTATGGGGCACGGATCAGGAACATGCTCGAAGATCCGTATCCGCCGGATCGGAATCCGGAACCGGAGCTTATCACCCTCTCTCCCGAGGCGAGTGCGACTCTTGAGGACTTCCACTATGAGATGGAAGCCTTCCTGAAAGAAGAAGAAAACAATGCCCTCCTCGAATGGGGAGGAAAACTGGTCGGCAACACCGCTCGCATCGCGGCCCTGCTCTGCCGGGCCTCCGTCGACCGCGGGCATGATTCCGGGGATTATGAGCTTTTTTTACCTGAGCTTGTGATCGACGGAAAGACCATGGCCGGTGCCGTGGAGATCGCCCGCTACTATCTGGCGCATGCCCGTGCGGTCTTTGGTGTGACCGGCGTTGACCCGATGATCAAGGACTGCATGAAAACCCTGGAGCGGATTCGGGAGAAGCAGTTCCGAACCTTCAAGCTCCGTGATATCCAGCTTGCCAGCTCTCAGTGCCCGAAGAAGGAGACCCTGATGCCGATTCTGGAGCAGCTGGAAGACCATGAATACATCCGCCGCCTGGATCCCGTTCCTTATTCGGGAAAAGGCCGGCCATCGACATTTTCCTGGGAGGTCAATCCATATGTCTTTGACGAATATTACGCCGCGTGAAGGAGAACGATCAATGAATCATGAAACCGAGACTGTGCCGATTCCACAGAAGATGACCCTGACCATCCGGGAAGCTGCGGCCTACAGCAACATTGGGATCAACAAGATCGACAGTATGCTGCGCAGCCCTAATTGTCCCTTTGTCCTGTATGTCGGAAGCAGGAAGCTGGTCAAACGAAAGGAATTTGAGACCTTTATCAGCAACATGCTGGTAATCTGATCAGGCAGCATAAACAAAATCAGACTATTGAGAAAAAGAGTCTGCTGTGATATAATTCGTGCGTTATAGCAGGCTCTTTTCCTATTATATTTAAGGAAGGAGCCAATCATGGGCAAAGACCTGAAAGGCAAGAATTGCGGAAAGGGGATTTATCAGAGAAAAGACGGCAGTTATCACGCCAGGTTCACAACCCTGTCCGGCAAGGAACAGGGAAAGTATTTCAAGACCCTGCCGGAGGCGAGAAACTGGCTGGAGGACGCCAGATACAGAGATAAGCACGGAGCAATCTTCGTTCCCAAACAGGAAATGACGGTAGAAGAGTGGTTCCAGTTCTGGATCCAGAATATTGTCTGTGACCTCTCCCCGAATACGATAAGAAACTATACGGAGAGATACACGCGCAATATTCGCCCGGTGATGGGCAACATGCTGCTGAACGATGTGAAGCCTATGCACTGCAAAATCGTGCTCAACCGGATGAACGAGGGATATGCGGGATCAACGGTCAGACAGTGTTACATCGCGATGGGAGCCATGTTCAAATCTGCAAAGATGAACGACATGCTCGACAAGCACCCCATGGATGGCGTGCGCTATACCAAACCGGTCCGTGCAGTGGATGATATCCACTTTCTCACAGAGGACGAACAGAGACGTTTCCTGGAGGCAGCGAAGAACTCTCATAACTATTATCAGTATGCGCTGATTCTGGAGACCGGCCTCCGTACCGGAGAGCTGATCGGACTGACATGGGACCAGATCGACTTTGAGAGACGAACACTCACGGTCAACAAGACCATGGAGTTTCGTCACAAGCAGGCTGAATGGCGTGCCGGTCCACCGAAGACACCACAGAGCTACCGCACAATTCCGCTCACCGATCGAGCGGTTGAAATCCTTGAGATCGTCAAGGCAAGCTGCGCGGATCGCAAGATGGATCCTTCACTGAACAGAACGCTGGAGTTTATCGACCGCCATACAGGACGCAAGTCAGAGCTCAATATGAGAGATCTTGTCTTTATCAACTGGCGCACCGGAAAACCGGCGAAGAACAGTTCCTACGACACACATCTGTATAAGTTGTGTGACAATGCCGGCATTGAGCGCTTCTGCATGCATGCCCTCCGCCATACGTATGCGACGAGAGCCATTGAGAGAGGCGTTCCGCCAAAGGCTCTTCAGAAGCTGCTGGGGCATGCAAGCATCAAGACCACAATGGATCGATATGTCCATGTGACCGGTGAGTCGCTTGACCGTGCCGTTCGTCTGTTCCAGGCTGGCGCAATGCCACTGAATCCCGCTCCGGCAAACTAAAGTGCGTAAAAACTGCGTAGCCGCAACTCCTGCCAAGCCAAGAACCCCCTGAAATACTGATCGTTATAAAGGAGAGTTGATATAAATGAAATTAGGAATAGTGGGACTCCCTAATGTTGGAAAGACGACCCTGTTCAATGCGCTGACAGGCTCCAAAGCGGAGACGAGCGCGTATTCAAAC
>CADBRP010000024.1 GCA_902797095.1 uncultured Eubacteriales bacterium
ATGATTTCCGCTTCACACAATCCGTTCTATGACAACGGCATCAAGCTGCTGAACGGATACGGCGAGAAGATGGAGGAGGAGATCCTGCTCAAGGTCGAGGAATACATCGACGGCAAGCTGGAGATCCCTCTCGCGGAAAAAGCGGAAATCGGACGTACAGTAGACTATATGGCCGGCCGCAACCGCTACATCGGCTACCTGATCTCCATGGCGAAGTACGGCATGAAGAATCTGAGAGTCGGCCTGGATGTCGCGAACGGAGCCGCGTGGCAGATCGCCGAAAGCGTTTTCAACGCGCTGGGAGCGAAGACCTTCGTAATGAACAACAGCCCGGACGGAACCAATATCAACACTGACTGCGGAAGCACGCATATCGAGCATCTGCAGAAGTTCGTCGTGGAAAACCGTCTGGATGTGGGATTCGCGTATGACGGCGACGCTGACCGCTGCCTTTGCGTAGACGAGAAGGGCAATGTTGTCACCGGAGATCATATCCTCTACATCTACGGCGTATATATGAAGGACCGCGGAAAGCTGCAGGATACAAAGGTCGTAACCACGATCATGAGCAACTTCGGTCTGTACAAAGCGCTGGACAAGGTTGGCATCGGCTACGAGCAGACCAAGGTCGGCGACAAGTATGTTTATGAAAACATGGTCAACAACGGCCACCGCATCGGCGGCGAGCAGAGCGGCCATATCATCTTTACAAAATACGCCACCACAGGCGACGGCATCCTGACCTCCCTGAAGATCGCGGAAGTTATGCTGGCAAAGGAAAAGCCGCTCAGCGAGCTGGCCGCGCCGGTAGTATTCTATCCGCAGGTCCTGAAGAACGTAAGGGTAAAGAGCAAGCCGGAAGCGCTGAACGACCCGGACGTCCAGGCCGCGAAGGAAGCTGTGACAAAGGCGCTGGGAAATACCGGCCGCATCGTCCTCAGAGAGAGCGGTACGGAGCCGGTCATCCGCGTCATGGTCGAAGCGGACACGGAAGAGATCTGCGAAAAGCATGTGGATGACGTCATCCGCGTGATCGGAGAGAAGGGACACTTCGCCGAATAAAACAGGTTTTACAACAGTACGGTAAAGAAGCTGCTGCAGGATATGCGGCAGCTTCTTTTGAAAGGACGGAAAATGATCTATATCGGTTGTCATCTTTCTGTGGCGGATGGCTATGAGGCAATGGGCCGGACGATGCGCCGGTTCGGCGGAAACACCTTCGCGTGGTTTACCAGAAATCCCAGAGGCGGGAAATCGAAGCCCCTGGATCCGGCGGACGCGGAAGCGCTCGGCCTGCTTTTGCGTGAAGAAGGGTTCGGCCCGCTGGTCGCGCACGCGAGCTACACGATGAATCTCTGCTCGGCGAAGGAGACCACCCGCCAGAACGGCTTTGATATGCTGCTGAAGGATCTGCAGAAGATGGAGGCGCTGCCTGGCAATTTATATAATTTCCATCCCGGGGCACATACGGGACAGGGCACGGAAGCCGGGATCGCGCAGATCGCGGACGCTCTGAACCGGGCGCTGCCGGAGTCGTCCGGGACGACGGTGCTGCTGGAGACCATGACGGGGAAGGGAACAGAAATCGGCGGACGCTTCGAAGAACTTCGGGAGATCATTGACCGCGTTTCATGCAAAGACAGGCTCGGCGTCTGTCTCGACACCTGCCATGTCTGGGACGCCGGATATGACATCGCCGGCGATCTGGACGGCGTGCTGCGGGAATTCGACAGCGTGATCGGCCTGAAACGGCTTCGGGCGGTGCATTTTAACGACAGCAAGAATGCCTGCGGCGCCCGAAAGGACCGGCATGAAAAGCTGGGGCAGGGGCAGATCGGAATGGACGCTATGAAGCGGATCGCGCTGCATCCGGCTCTGGCCGGACTGCCTTTTATCCTGGAGACTCCCAACGACGAGGAAGGGTATATCCGGGAGATCCGGACAGTGCGCGGCTGGATGGAAAGCGGGGAATAGCGGCTGGGAACAGTTGCGGCGGCTGCGGGGGCTGCTGAAGGGGGCTGCTGCGGGAATAGCGCGGGAAAGCGGCGGCGGATGGCGCTGGCGAATGGCCGGGAAACGGCCTGGCGAATGAAAAGGGATGAAAAATCAAAAATAGTATTCAAATTTGCGGGAAGATGTTGTATAATACTTCCGCACGCATTTGAAGCGCGCCTCGGGGAGTGGCGCAGTTTGGTAGCGCACCTGACTGGGGGTCAGGTGGCCGCAGGTTCAAATCCTGTCTCTCCGACCATATGAAAAGCCTTGGAATTTCACATTCCGAGGCTTTTTTTCTGGCTCGGACTAATCCGGACCGTCCTTGATTGTTCCCGATTGTTCGGTGGGATTTGTATGTGAGGCCAGCAAAAGGCGCTGTGAATGTACCATGCTTCCAAAATTATCGCGAAACGGAACACTTTTGGAAAACAGTTTCCAGGATTATTGTGAAATGATAATTCTTTGGAAAGCTGCTTACAGGATTGCTGTGAAATGATATTTTTTTGGAAAGCTGCTTCCAGAAATGCTCTTTCAAACGATTATCTTGGAAACGGTGGCGCGGGTGCCAGGCTTCATTGTTCCAAGGAAGAGCCGTATAAAAGAAATTTTGGAAGCTCTGTTCCAAAATATCAGTAATTAAAAGGAATTTTGGAAGCCTTTTTCTAGTAGTTTGAAAGCTCTGTTCCAAAATTCAGGTAATCAAAAGGAAATTTGGAAGCGGTGTTCCAGAAAACCTGGAAACTGAGGCAGTTTTGGAAGGCCGGCGAACCCGGAAGCCCCGGCGAACCTGGAAGGCGAAAAATACGGCAATGTTCTGGATTGCAAAAAATGAGGCAACGGTTCGATTCGTGTGGTGATTGAGCCGGCTATCTGATACAATCAGATGTGATAGTTATTCGAAAATACGGAGGAAAAATAATATGAGGATCGCGGTAACATACGAAAACGGAGAAGTGTTTCAGCATTTCGGCCATTCAGAGCAGTTCAAGGTTTATGAAACGGAGAATGGCGAAGTGATCTCTTCGAAGGTCATCGGAACCGATGGGGCGGGACACAGCGCGCTTGCGTCATTTCTCGGAGAGCAGGGGATCGATGTCCTGATCTGCGGCGGGATCGGAGGCGGAGCGCAGATGGCTTTGTCCGAAGGCGGGATCGAGCTGTGCGCGGGAGCGTCGGGAAACGCGGATGAAGCGGTAGAGGCATATCTGCGCGGAGAACTGATCAATACCGGAGCGAACTGCGATCATCACGGCGAAGGCCACTCCTGCGCGGACCACGGACACGAGGGAGGCCAGTGCGGATGCCATCCGGAGACGGCCGGCAAAGGCAAGAATTCCGGCAAAAAGTGCAGCGTCCATTACCGCGGGACCTTCAACGACGGCACCCAGTTCGACTCTTCATATGACAGGGGAGAGCCTTTGGAGTTTGTCTGCGGAGCGGGCATGATGATTCCGGGTTTTGACGCAGCGGTAGCTGAAATGGAGATCGGCGAGACCGTCAATGTGCATCTGATGCCTTCGGAAGCCTACGGCGAACCGGATCCGCGGGCTATCTTCACTGTGGATCTCGACCAGATGCCGGGCGCTGAGAATTTTTCCGCCGGCGAAAAGGCTTATCTGCAGAACATGTACGGACAGCCGGTGCCGGTAACAGTGACCGCAAAGGATGAAAAGACCATAACTTTTGACGCGAATCATGAAATGGCGGGAAAAGAGCTGAACTTCATGATCGAGCTGGTATCAGTTCAGGAGCAGTAACTCCAGGAACAGCAGGGTCAGGAACAGTAGGTCAGGAACAGTAGGTCAGGAGCAGTAAGGTCAGGAACGGCAGGTTCAGGAGCAGTAAAGCCAGTAACAGCAACTTCAGGAGCAGTGAGATGAAGAACATAAGCGCCGGCAGGATATATGATCTGATCCGGCGACTCGACAGCATCGGTCCGCTGGATCAGGAAAAAGCGGAAAGGTACACCCACGAGCTTTGGGAGGCGGTGGATAACATCACTCCTGCGCAGATTTTTCAGTACCGCGCCGGGGAGGAAGAGCACATCGCTGCCTTTGCGGAAGGAAAAGTGTACCTGAGCGATCCTGTCCGGTTCAACGATCCGACGGACGGGCTCTGCTATGTTGATCTGGATGACGTGATCGAGGAGACGATGCTGGAAGAAGAGGGCGGGGCGGATGATCAGCTGCGCAAAGCGATCCGGCTCGGGAATAACGCGCTGGAGCTGACCTCAAAGCTGAGGCGGCAGGTGCGCATCTCCTGCTTCAGCGAGACCATCGATTCCGACCTGATGTGGTCGCATTACGCCAACATGCAGAGGGGATTCGCGCTGCGCTACAGCACAAAGAACCTGCGCTTCCCGGATTGCGACGCGTGCTGCAATCCTTTCTGTCACAGCCAGGGTTTTCCGCTCTATCCGGTGCTGTACCGGGATCGGAAAAGCGATATTACCGAGTACGCGCTGTTCAGGGCGAAATGCGAGATGCAGGGGATCGATCCGGAAACGGAGCTGCCGATTCCGCTGCTTCCTCTGATCCAGAAGCGAAGAGTTTGGAATTATGAGCGGGAATGGCGGATCGTCTGCCAGAGCAGGGATGTGGAATATTTCGAAATGATTCCGGACGCCGTGTTTCTGGGGCCGCTGATCGAAGAAGACATTGCGAAGAGGCTGTACTGGATTGCGAAAGACCGCGGCATTCCCATATTCAAAATGAGCATCAATCTGAGCAGTCCCTCTTTTGAGCTGCTGCAGGATGACTGGAGCGAGTATTCCCCTAAAGAGGTCAGGAGGTTTTTCGAGATCTGACCGTGGGGTCGGGTGACCGCCGGATCGGTTGATCGCGGCGCCGGATGACCGCCGGGTCGGGTGACCGCCAGACCAGGTGGCCGCCGCGCCTGCTGACCGCCGAGATGGCTGACCGCCGCGCAGGCTTCCCGTCTTACGGACCGTCTTACGGCCGGAGTGCCGGAACCTCGAAGGGAGTATCCAGAACGAATTCGATGAATTTACGCGCTGCCCATGGAAGCGGCGCGTTTTTTCGTGTGAGAATGCCCAGGTGCCGGGAGAGGCGGGGCCGCAAAGGCAGGATCCGGATGTGGTAGGGCTGGCGGTGCAGAACGAAGCCCGGCAGAATGCCGATGCCCAGACCGCTCTCAACCATTGCCATGAGGGAATAGTCCTCCTTGCTTGTAAAAGCGATGTTCAGGTCCAGCTTTTCCTTGGCAAAAGCGTCCTGCAGCACTTTTTCAAGATCGTTTTCCGGCATGATCAGAGGTTCTCCGACAAGGTCCCGGATATGGAGCTGCTTGCGGGTCTCAAGCCGGTGTCCCTCAGGCAGAAGGACACAGAAATCATCGTCAAACAGGCTCAGGAAATCAAAACGGGAATCTCCGCTGTCCATCATGAAAGCGAGGTCCACCCGTTCATCAGCAAGCCAGCTGTTCATCTCATCCGTGTCGCTTTGCTGGATCTCAAAACGCACCCCGGGATATTGTTCCCGAAAGGCTATGATCCTGGGCGGAAGCCAGTGGCTGGCGATGCTGACGTAGGTTCCCATACGTATGGTGCCGGTCTGCAGTTCGCGGATCTCGGCGGAGGTGTCCTCAAGGCGTTTTTCCGCGGAGACGATGTCCCGGATGACGGGCAGGATGACCTCTCCGTCCGATGTCAGAGTGATGCGCCGGCCGCTGCGGTTAAGCAGCGCAAAGCCCAGGTCTTCCTCCAGCGCCTTGACGGTCTGGCTTATCGCGGATGGTGTATAAGAGAAATACTCGGCGGTTCTGGACAGATTGCCGAGCTCCGCGGCTTTCAGAAAGATTTCGTATCGGGAAGTACGCATGATGAAGTCCTCCTTGCGGTTGAAAAGCGTTGTCGGTACAGGCACTGGCGGACATTAAGAAAAACTAATAACATGTGTTAATGTATTTCGATTTACTTACTGTTTAGAACAGTATATATTAAACATGTCAAAAGGACAAGCAAAACATAAGAAGGATACCGCTGCGAAGGAGGATGCCGTTATGAAGAACAAAGTTTACGCGTATCTTTTCCCGACAATTACATTCGTGCTCTGGGGCAGTCTCTATGTGATCTCAAAGACCGCGATGGAGGAGATTCCGCCGCTGACGCTTCTGTTTCTGCGCTATGCCGTAGCGGTGGCCCTGTTTTTGCCTGTGATACGCATAAGATTCGGATGCATCCCGCGTATTCCCAAAGGCAGCCGCGGGCTGATGGCGGCGATCGGGCTGATTGGATACGGACTCGGGATCGCGCTGCAGCAGGTCAGCAACGACATGCTGGACGCGTCGCTGGCGGCGCTGATCAATTCCATCAATCCTGTTTTTATATTCATTCTGGCGTCTCTTATTCTGAAAGAGCGCATGACGGCCGGGAAGGTGTTTGGAACGCTGCTGGCCATCGCCGGTGTGTATGTGATCTTCGGAAGTTCCGGAGGCGGAATCAGCATTCCGGGGCTGGCGCTCGCGATGTTCTCGGTGTTTTTCTGGTCCCTGAGTTCCGTTCTGGTCCGGAAAGTCACTTCTGAAATCGATCCGCTGGTGATGACCATGTACGGCATGCTGATAGGGCTGGCGGGAATGGCGCCGGCAGCGGCGGCGGAAATGCAGTTCGTTCCCTGTACTATCTCGCTGAAGGGGATCCTGTCGGTGTTCTATCTGGGGATCGTGACCACCGCTTTTGCGCATTTCCTGTGGAATAAGGCGCTGTCGGCCGCTCCGGCAGGCACCTGCTCCATGTTCTATCCGGTGCAGCCGCTGACCTCAGCGGTGATGGGGGTACTGGTTTTGGGAGAACCGGTCACTGCGGGATTTATCATCGGAGCCGCGGTGATCTCGGCGGGCGTGCTTCTGGCGGTGGCCAGTGATTCGCGCCGCGGGGCCGACAGACAGCGGTCGGGTAATCCTGAGCGCGGGGCTGACAAACGGCAGACAGGTGATCCGGACCGCGGGCTTACTCTTTGCTAGCGGGTCCGGGAGTGCCGTTTTCGCCCGCAGTGACGGGACGCGAACCGTTTTCGCCCGCAGTGATGGGGCGCGAACCGTTTTCGCCCGCGGTGATGGGACGCGAACCGTTTTCGCCCGCGGTGATGGGATCCGGGCCGGGCGCGCTGTCCATACGAAGTAGACGGTATTTGTCTTCGAAAAGATGCCGGATGTGCCGGCGTTTTTCGTCGGTGTCAGGTTCGGTGTCGGGTTCGCTGCCGGACGGCCTGCCGCCGGCTTTTTTTACGGACGCGGAATATGACAGCAGCGCGTCAGCGACGGCCTCGCAGTAGTCCAGGAGCTGTTCCTCCGTGTAAAACATTTCTGTAAATGTCGTGCTTTGCGGATGCAGGTCTCCCGTGTCGTGCATTTTTCTGAGACGGCGCTTTTTGACGGCTTCGCTCATTTCCGAGATCATTTCCCGGTAAAGCTGGACTGTGGTGGAAAGAGCAGGGGCTTTTGTGGCGTACCCCATGATGGTGATTTCAATGATCTCGCCGATGGCGCTCCCGAATACATGGAATTCTCTTTTTTCATCCTCGGTAAGACTGACATCGGATTCAAGGATTTTACGGTACATTTCCAGGATCCGCAGGCAGAGCACGCCGATCCGGCTGAAAGCGAGGTTTGAGTTCATGAGGAGCGAAACGAACGAAGATGCCTCCGATGACAGCTTCAGCGCGGAAAGATCCGTCAGGTAGCGGCGGATCTGTTCGTAGTACTGCCGGGAGCGGTTGCAGAGCAGCTGCAGGGTCTCTTCTGTCTCCTGAACTGATACGTCCTGATCCCCGCTGAGGCGGGAAAGATCTGCAAAGGCAGATCCTGCGGTTTCCGCCAGAAGCGAAACTGCCTTATCAGCCTGCTCAAGCGCGAATTCCGGAGTCGACAGAAGGAGCGGATCCAGGATAGAAAGCTTGTTGGCCTCCTCTTCTTTTTCTGCGCCGCTGGGCGGGATGATCTTCTGCACAAGCGAGATAAGAACTCCCGACAGCGGGAGCCAGACGGCCGCGGCCGCCAGATTGATCAGGCTGTGGAAGAGGGGAATTCCGATTCCGCCCACAGAACTGGACAGAAACGAAAAGTGGACCGCCATATTGAGCAGATAAAACACTACCATGAACGGAATCGTTTTGAAAAGGTTATAGAACAGATTCACAAGCGCGGTCCGTTTCCCGCTGTTGGAAGTGCCGAGCGAGGACAGAAGCGCGGTGATGCAGGTTCCTGTCTGCGCGCCGCACACCAGAGGGATGGCCATTCCGTAGGTGATGCCCATGGAAAGGGCGAAGGCCTGTATGATGCCGACTGTGGCGTCGGAGCTCTGAATCAGCATTGTAAACAGCATGGCGAACAGAAATCCCAGAACAGGATTTGTGAACCCCACCAGCATATTCTGCAGTACGGGGACCTCCTTGAGCGGGGCCACCGCCTGTCCCATCAGATTCATGCCTATCATCATCACGGAAAAGCCCAGAATGGCTTTTCCGACAGTCTTCTTTTTTTCTGAGCGCGCGAACATCATCATCGCGACGCCGATGATCCCGAGGAAGGGAGAAAAGGAACTGGGCTTGACCACAGTCATGATCAGGGATTCGCCGTCGATGGCGTTCATCGAAAGCAGCCAGGCGGTCGCCGTTGTTCCGAGATTTGCCCCGATGATGAGTCCGGCTGCCTGAGCCAGCTGGATGATCCTGGAGTTTACAAGTCCCACAGACAGCACTGTGATCGCAGAGCTGGACTGCACGACAGCTGTAATGGCGGTGCCGAAAAGAAACGCGGTGAAGCGGTTCTTTGTGATAAATCCCATCAGGCGGTTAAGAATGCCGCCGGACATTTCGGTGAGGGAGTCGCTCATGGTGCTCATTCCGAAAAGAAAAAGAGCAAGCCCGCCGAGCATGGAAGCTATGATGGTAAAAATTTCCACAGACGTCATCGAAAGATTCCTCCATGACGTTATTATAAACGTATTATATGGAGGCATTCAATAAGCACGGGCAATTTATTGGTTCCAGACGGCCGCCTTTCCTGCCTTTG
>CADBRP010000025.1 GCA_902797095.1 uncultured Eubacteriales bacterium
AGCAGGGAGGATCTGCTCGAGGTGCGCGCGGCTCTTGACCAGGCGGGCTGCGGCGATATCCGGCTGCTCGCGAAGATAGAAAGCAGGGCCGGCATCAGAAAACTTGAAGAACTGATCCCGCACTGCGATGAAATTGTAATCGCCCGCGGCGATCTTGGAAACGATATGGAGCTTTGGGAGCTGCCCGCGGCGCAGAAGCGTATTTCCGCCGTCTGCAGGGAGAGGGGCAGGGATTTCATGGTGGTCACGCAGATGCTTGATTCCATGATCCGAAGACAGATCCCCACCAGGGCGGAGGTCAGCGACATCTTCAACGCTGTGGCCGACGGGGCGTCTTCTGTAATGGTGACCGGCGAGACCGCGGCGGGGGAGTATCCGGATCTTGTGATCCGCTATCTTTTCCGCACAGCCCGTGAAGCGGAACGGTACTGCGGCCGCGGCGATATTTCGTATGATACGGACAAGTGAGGGATGATCTATGAGCGGAACAGTGCAGCTCAGGACAGAAAGGCTGATCCTGAGGAAACATCGGATAGAGGACGCGAAGGTACTGCACAGGAATTTCGGAATGGATCCTGTGATGTACGAGTACTCCGGATGGAATCCGTACGCGACAGAACAGATGGCGGAGGAAACGGTCCGGCGGTTCATAAACAGCTATGAAGACAGCCGCTTCTACGGCTGGGCGGCAGAATATGAGGGCGGGCTGATCGGCACCGTCGGCGCGTATGATTATGATCAGGAAGACAGCAGCATTGAGATCGGCTGCAGCATCGAGCGCAAAAGCTGGGGGAAGGGGTTTGCCGGCGAGGCGGTCACAGCTGTTCTGAAGTATCTGACGGAGCATGAAGGCATAAGTCTGGTGAGAGCCTGGTGCGCGGCGGAGAATACCGGATCGAGAAAAGTAATGGAAAAAGCGGGTATGGTATGCACCGGAACGGAAGCCGGGGCGCTGCTGATCGAAGGGCGAAAGCACGACAGGATGGATTATCAGTTTGCCGTGTCCAAATGAGGAACCGTTCAGGAGCGGCAGCGCATTCCGGATGACAAAGAGATCATACGGTGTTAATATATATCCGTTAAGGAGGTTTGCTTCATGGAAAGACCTAAATCTAGTTTTAAACCGTACGTTCCGGCCGACAGGATCATGCCGGAATTTACGGGCACATCAATCGTTCTCGGCATCATACTGGCAGTAATATTCGGAGGAGCAAACGCGTATCTTGGACTTCGGGTAGGCCTGACGGTTTCTGCAAGCATTCCTGCAGCCGTCATCTCGATGGGTATTATCCGTATGGTCATGAAAAAAGAATCCATCCTGGAGAACAACATGGTCCAGACCATCGGCTCCGCGGGTGAATCACTGGCGGCAGGCGCGATCTTTACGCTGCCTGCGCTTTTCATGTGGGCCGAGGAGGGGGCAGGAACTGTTCCCGGCTATCTGACTGTCGCGCTCGTATGCATCTGCGGCGGCATTCTGGGAATCTGCTTCATGGTTCCCCTTCGAAACGCGCTGATCGTTAAAGAACACGGCGTCCTTCCGTATCCGGAAGGAACAGCCTGCGCTGAGGTGCTGGTCGCGGGAGAGAAGGGCGGTTCCACCGCGGGCACCGTATTCGCGGGGCTTGGAATTGCCGCTCTGTATAAATTCATAGCGGACGGCGTGAAGCTGTTCCCCAGCGAGGTCGACATCGCTTTCAGAAGGTTCGGCGGATCCGGCGTGGGCATTGACGCCCTTCCCGCTCTCGCGGGCGTAGGATTCATCGTGGGACCGACGATCGCCGCCTACATGTTTTCCGGCGGAGTGATCGCCTGGTTTATGCTGATGCCGCTGATCCATACATTCGGCGGGGATATGGTAATGTTCCCTTCGTCAGACCCGATCAGCTCGATGGATACATGGGCTCTGTGGGGCAGTTATATCAGATATATCGGCGCGGGCGCTGTCGCGACTGCCGGAATGATTTCTCTGGTAAAGTCGCTTCCGCTTATTGTGAGGACATTTTCCGAAAACATCAAAAGCCTGAGGGACAAAAGCGGAGCGGCGGACTCGCTTGAAAGGACAGGAAAGGATATCAGCTTTAAGTGGATCATTGTCATGCTTGTCATCGCGCTGGCTATCCTCATCTTCTGGCCGACCATTCCCATGGGCGCCGGAAGCGCGGCCCTGATTCTGGTATTCGGCTTCTTCTTTGCCACCGTTTCTTCAAGAATGGTGGGAATCGTGGGAAGCTCGAACAACCCGGTTTCCGGAATGGCGATTGCTACGCTGCTTTTCTCGACGATCGTTCTGAAGGCAACGGGCAATACAGGAACCGCCGGAATGGTGACCGCCATTCTGATCGGAACAGTAATATGCATCATAGCTGCAATGGCAGGTGATACCTCCCAGGATCTGAAAACAGGATATATCGTCGGAGCCACGCCTTACAGGCAGCAGATCGGCGAGGTCATCGGCGTTGTCGCGTCCGGCCTTTCCATAGCGGGCGTCCTGTATCTGCTGAATCAGGCATGGGGCTTCGGAGGAACCGAGCTCCCCGCGCCGCAGGCGATGCTGATGAAGATGGTTATCGAAGGTGTAATGGAAGCGAATCTTCCCTGGGGCCTGGTGTTTGTCGGAGCGTTCTTCGCGATCGCGGTCGAAGCTCTCAGAGTTCCGGCAATGCCTGTGGCGATCGGCCTTTATCTGCCGATCCATCTGACTGCCGGCATTATGGTCGGCGGCCTTGCGCGCCTGTTCATTGATAAGAAAAAATTCAGGAGTGAAGAAGAGAGAGATACAGCGATAAGCAGCGGAGTAATTTATTCGTCCGGCATGATCGCGGGTGAGGGACTTGTCGGAATACTGCTTGCCGCTCTTGCCATCATTCCGGTTGGCACGAAGACTCTTGGAGAAGTGATCGATGTTTCCGGTTCCTTCAGCCTCGGGCAGGCAGGTTCGCTGGTCGTTTTCGCGCTGCTGATCGTATCGATCCTGATGTTTTCCGCCTGGAAAAAGAAGAAATAACTTCCAATGAAGAATAAAAGAAAAGCAGAGAATTATCTGGACAGGGTGCCTGTTATCATGAGGGGCCTTGAATGGGAGCTTAAGGAGGGAGCGGTGATCATTCACCAGCGCAATGAAGGATTTTACGCGAAAATCGCGCACCGGTTCTTCGGCACTCCTGAAACGAGCTATATCAGGCTGGATGAGTTCGGAAGCTATGTATGGCAGTGCATCGACGGAGAGAGCACAGTGCATGCGATCGGCATCAGGGTAAAGGAACAGTTCGGCAGGGAAGCTGAACCGCTCTATGAAAGGCTGAGCCGGTTTATCGAGACGCTGAAAAGGGTACATTATATCGAGTTCACTGATATTAAGAAGAGGAAAAAGGTATGATCAGAAAGACACTTGCCGCAATAATACTTGTTCTGGGCATAGCGCTTCTTTGCGCGGGATGCGGAAGCAGTACGGATGGCGGCGCTGAGACTTCAGAATCGACAGCTGCATCGACATCGGAGACTGCGGCGACGGAGACCTCTGCCGCGACGGAGACCTCTGCTGCGTCTGAAACATCAGAAGCGGCATCCGGGACCGCCGCGTCTTCCGCGGAAAAAGCTGACGGGGATCAGAATACCGGATCAAGGGTGATCTACAAAGAAATATCGGATATCGATGAAACAGAAGGAATGTATATTCCTCTCAATCTGGATTCCATCGAGCTTCTTGACAGCGGAACCCTGATCCTTGAGCCCGATGACGCATTGGAGGAAGCCGTGGGAGAAAAAGTAACGATCGCGACGGACGCGACAGATGTCTACGTTCTGCCCTATGGCAACGGAGGCTTCCGCAGTGTGCTCTTCATCAGAAAGGACGGCAGCGTATCCGCGCTCAGCACGGACGCCCTGATCAACAGTCACGAGATCAGGATTATGGACAACCTGGGCGATTATACGGAAGTGAAAACCATAGAAGGCGTTCAGGACATTGACGCGTTCGGGATCAACGCGCTGACGAGCAGCGGTGAGAAGAAGCCGCTGGATCCGTATCTGGAGTAGATAAGGCGCGGGCGCTGAGCCGGTCGGAAGGAGGTCGGATGTGAGAAAAATACTGATCGTTATCGATATGCAGAACGATTTCATCGACGGAGCTCTCGGAACGCCGGAAGCGGTTTCTATCATTCCGCGTGTGAAAAAGAAGATCCGGGAATATGCTGCCGGAGATATTATGGCGACGATGGATACCCATGAGGCGGATTACCTTCAGACACAGGA
>CADBRP010000026.1 GCA_902797095.1 uncultured Eubacteriales bacterium
TGTCCGGTTCCTTTCATGATCAATAAAATCAAACTCGTATGCGGAAAGCGGCATGAACTTTGTCATTCTGGCTTCATAAAGCACCCTGCGGTCTTTGTCCTCTATGCGATGTCCAAATTTAGGCGTTCCGAGATCGGTGATAAAGTACAACTCCCGTTCGTCACCCTTCTCAGAGGGGAGATACTGGATTTCTCCCTGGCTTTCCTTCAGTTTGCTGACGGACTTCTTCTGCCTGACGGTCAGGAAGATGATCGCCAGCAGGATCACTGCGCCGACCACCATGGCGTAGACGCCGATGCCGTAACCGGATGTGATTTTGTTCGGATCGGCGGGATCATAACGGACTTCAACCGTGCCGCCTTCTTTATAGGAAGGGCTATAGGAATCCAATACATTCGTATATTCTTTGCCGTCTGCCGTATATCTGGCGGTAACGATATAAGAATCATCATTGGAAGCGGATTCCGGATCCTTCTCAATGGATATGATCGTTGCCGTCGTCTTCTCATAACCTGCCGACTGTATAAAAGTTGAATATATCCCAAATGCCAGCGCAATAACGGCCATCACCGCAGCGAAGATTTTTAATCCGGGTCCTTTTATTGAAATCATAACCATGCTCCTTTGCCGTAGAATTATTCATCACCACAAATTCCGATTTGCTGCCATGATTCTACCATAACCACTTTTACGGCGCAATTACCAATTTTCACATTCCAGATTCACATTCCAGAGTAAAAGACTTGCAGGTCACAAGTCTGCAAGTCTACAGAGACGGCGATTACGGAGGACACGACCTATACCTACACGTATCAGAAGATCGTCTACACCCTGACGGAAGGCGAGGGACAGACCTATACAAAGAAGAGCGGTGACAGTCTGCGCTTTGTGATTAAACGCGCTCCGGATGACGGACCGGCCTACAGAAAGTTTGTCGGGGCGACATATGGGGCTTCGGTTCTGACCAGGGATGAAGACTATACCGCTGCTTCCGGCAGTCTGATCCTGACGCTTCAGCCGGACTTCCTGGAGACACTGGATCCCGGAACCAACACCGTGAACGCGTATGACTTCGACACGCCGGTAACCGAGAATCTGACGCTGTATGCAAAATGGACGGCCAATTCCTCCGGATCAGGCACATCCGGCAGTTCTTCGAGCAGTTCCACGCGCAGTTCTTATGTGTCGGGACCGAAAACCGGCGATCCCGGCCGGACCGGGCTCTGGGCTGTCGTCCTGCTGATCAGCATGGCGGGCCTGAGCGGCGCTGCCGCCGCCTACGGCAGAAGCAGACGGAAAGAAAAGCCTGCCGTACAGGCCGGTCAGAATGAAGGAGGACAGGAAGCGGACTGACGCCGGCGATCCTGTCGTAAACCAGACAGGCTGAATCACTTTTTCGGTGATTCAGCCTGTTTTCGCTATGATAAGCTTTCCTCTCTTTCACGCCATGCCGACAGGCGTGGGGAGGAAGGTGGTGTGCTCATCGGGAAATGCCTTTTCCGTCGGCGGTGCTTTCTCAAAATGCAGATCTGTGACGGCACGGTACGCGATTTCATCCGGTTTCGCGTCCGGGCTGATCCATTCGTCCACGTCCTTCTCCCGCAGCATCAGCGGCATCCGGTCATGGATGAAGGAAATCTCTTCGCTGGGCGGCCGGGTGAGCACGACAAAGTGGGGGAGCCCCTCTTCCAGGCGGTACAGCCCGCAGAGCCAGGTGCGGCTGTCACCCTTCGGCTGAATCAGGTACTTGTCCCCGGTTTCCTTTTTCCCGTTCGGCCGGAGAAAGTGCTCCCATTCATAGTACCAGGACGCGGGGATCACGCAGCGGTGCGATTTCCAGGCGCCCTGAAAGAGCGGCTTTACCCCCGCGGTCTCCAGGCGCGCGTTCGGGAGCAGGCTGTGCCGCTCCATGTTGAAG
This sequence comes from uncultured Eubacteriales bacterium, assembly GCA_902797095.1. Lineage (GTDB taxonomy): Bacteria > Bacillota > Clostridia > Peptostreptococcales > Anaerovoracaceae > Lentihominibacter. The sequence continues at coordinate 1,919 of CADBRP010000026.1, forward strand.
CCCCATTGCATCGGGAAGCAGGCCTTATTGCCCCGCTTGCTGGTTGCGATCACCGGCGCGATGTCCGAGGGGCGGATTTCGCCCCGGTATTCAAGTGGCTTGGCGACATTACGGAGGAACTGCTCACGGATTTTTGTCCGCGCCGCGATGTCCGCGTACTGCCGCAGCATCTCATCCCGCGGCTCTATATAATATCTGCAGCACATGGCTCAA
>CADBRP010000027.1 GCA_902797095.1 uncultured Eubacteriales bacterium
CTTCCGGAGATGGTTTACGTGTCCTTCCCGGGAGATGAGAAAGCTTCCGGCGGATGCATCGCCGCGGGCAGAGGCCTGTTCCACATCAACTCCCACGGCGGGGCGGAGCCCTGTCCTTTTTCCCCGCACTCGGACATCAATGTCAGGGACACCTCCGTCCGGGAAGCGCTCCGTTCCGGCCTTTTTGAGGCGCTTCGGAACAGCCGCCTGCTGGAGGATGACCATTCCGGCGGATGCGTTCTTTATGAAAAACGCTCCCGGGTCGAACAGCTGGCCGCTCAGCTGTCAGAGGCGGAGCCGGTCTGATTATCTATTTAATGCCCTTCACCAGCATCGCGACGTTCTCCTGCGGGAGGCCGTAGTCACCGTCTCCTCCCACGCCGTGCGCCACGATGGAATAGTAGTATTTATCCGAGGACCAGAGCGTCTTCGATGCTTCGCCTTCCCGGTTTCCGTAGCACGCCACTTCGATTCCGTCCACATCCTCAGTCCATCCGAACTCATAGTTCGTGTAATCGCCGGAGATATCTCCCTCAGCGACATCGGTCAGGGCGTCCGTCCCCTTTCTGACAGTCATTTCAACCGCGCCGAACGGCACTGACGCTTCCGCCATTCCCTTCATATACCGGAAGTTCTCCGGCTTAAGGGTCTCATCGCCGATTTTCATATCATCAGCGATGGTAAATGTTCCGATTCCGGCGCCCTTCGCCGCTTCCTCAGCCGTCGCGGCATCGGACCACGGATTGGGGGTTCCCGCGGTTTCGTTCATTTCCTTCTCAGGATCATCGCCTCCGCATCCGGCAAGAACCATCATAATCACTACCAGAAAAGCAGCCGCGGCTGCAAGCATCTTTTTAGGCATAACGTATCTCCTTTCCTGCTGTTTACTGTTTCCTATTTTCCGGCCGCCGCTTTCAGAGTCTTCAGGTTGTCCTCCATGATGCTCAGGTAAGACGCACCTGCCTTTATATCATCATCCGTCACCGACTGCATCGAGTCAAGCGTCAGGATCTTCTGATCTTTGGATTTCGTGCTCTGCACGATCGTTTTCGCGATTTTCTGATCCGATCCGTCAATGGTTAGAACACAGGGGAGGCCCAGTTCATCCACCTTGCCGGCAAGGAACCTGATCGTCTCGAAGCTCGCCTCTGTTTCAGCGGAGCATCCCGCAAAGGCAGCGTAATAATCCAGACCGTAATCATCCGTCATATAACGGAACGGGAAACGGTCGCCGAACAGAAGCGTTCTGACCGGCGCGTCTGAAACCGCGCTGCTGTATTCCCCGTCCAGAGCAGCCAGCTGCTTTCTGTATTCTTCCAGGTTCTTTTTGTATACGCCGGCGTTCTCCGGATCCGCGGCCGCAAGCCCGTCAGCGACAGCCTCGCACAGGGTCTGCGCGTTCTTCAGGGAAAGCCAGACATGCTCGTCGTTTTCAGGCTCCTCTTCTCCCCTTTCGGCCTCCATGCCTTCTTTGATTTCCTCTTTGCGGACGCTCTCCCCGAGGACCTCCATCAGATTGATCACGATCATATCCTTATTTACCGCCTTTGCCAGAGCGTCCTCCACCCAGGCGTCGGATTCTCCCCCGACGTAAATAAACAGATCGCACTCGGAGATCTTCATCATGTCCTCCGCGGAGGGCTGGAAGCTGTGAAGATCCACGCCGGAATCCAGCAGCATCGTAAGCTCCGCTCCCGCGGGATTGTCCCCGAGGATATTCTTTGCCCAGTCGTATTCAGGGAAGATCGTCGCTACGATCTTAATGTTCCCGTCCCCGGCACTTCCGCCGTCCGCGCCGGGATCATCATTTCCCTGCCCGCACGCCGCGAGCATAAACATCATGGCGAAGGCCATCAGGCAGACAGTGATCAGGCGTTTTGTTTTGTCATGCATCATAAGTCTATTTCTCCAGGGTATGTCAGCGCAGCTTCTGCAGGCGGTTCTCAGTGAATTCCGCGATGTCCTTCCAGAGAACGCGCAGCTGCTTTTTGTGCGAGCAGAGTTTTTCGCTGCAGTTATCACAGCGCAGATAATCATTTGTCTTCTCGGAAAACCTCTCCGGATGCCGGAAGAAGGTGATCTCCCACTTCAGCAGGAGAAGGACCGACAATCCCAGAAGGCTCCATGTATAGAAGCCGCGTACGAAGAACAGCGGCGTGAACATCATGGCGTAATCCCAGTTATATATCCTGCAGGTGCAGCAGCATTTGTTCTTCAAAAACCATGTCTGGAACGGACAGAAGAACAGGATGCAGACCACATCGCACACGGAGAAGGCGCTGCAGAGGAGGATCATAATGCCTTCATCGAGGATCCCCGCCATATACAGGGCGCCGAAAATTCCGTTGAACATGACCCATAAAATGGCCACCAGCACGGAAGCGTTGTTCTCCGAAATGTCGATGTCCGTGCTTCCGGATTTGATATAATTCGAGGCAAACTGCTTCTGGCATCCCGGGCTCTCCGTCTTCGACGGGAAAAAGCGCTGGACCATTTCCGTCACGAATATGATCCAGAGGAACGCGAATACCACCGGATAATCCTCCACCAGATTCAGCAGGTCTCCGCCGCCGTGTATTTTCTCACGGATATAGACAGCAAAAAGAACGCCGAACAAAACCAGCCGGTATGTCAGCCTGAAGTAGTGCTGTGCGCTGACGATGGTCAGCCTCCGTTTTCTGCGTTTCTTTTCCATGTTTTTATTATACACTCCAATCCGGCGGTTTCAATATAAGCATTTTATAGTTTAATGTTAATCTATTCCCCGGTTTGTGGTAAAATAATCTGCAAATAGTGAATAATCTGAAGGGAGATGAAAAACAATGACCAAAAACATCGACTGGGGCAATCTGGGCTTTGAGTATACAGCCGCGGATTACCGAGTTACTGCGACCTATAAGGACGGCAAATGGAGCGAGCTGAAGCTGACGGATGATCCGACAGTCCATATCTCGGAATGCGCCGGAGTTCTGCAGTATGCCCAGACAGTATTCGAGGGTCTGAAAGCATACCGGACATCTGAAGGGAAGATCTACACCTTCCGTCCCGATCTGAACGCGCAGCGTCTGATCGATTCCGCCAACAGACTGGTCATCCCCGCCGTTCCGGAAGAAATGTTCATGGAAGCGCTGGACATGCTGGTCAAGGCCAATGAAGAATGGATCCCGCCCTATGGCAGCGGAGCGACACTCTATATCCGCCCGTTTATCTATGGAAGCGGTCCGGTCATCGGCGTAGCGCCGGCGCCGGAATACGAGTTCCGCATGATGTGCATGCCGGTAGGCCCGTATTTCAAGGGCGGCGCGAAGCCGATCGTCATCAAGGTGTCGGATCTTGACAGAGCGGCCCCGCACGGCACCGGCAATATAAAGGCAGGCCTGAACTACGCGATGAGCCTGCATGCCGGCGAGATCGCACACGCGGAGGGATTCTCCGAGAACATGTACCTGGACGCGGCTACCAGAACCTGCGTCGAGGAGACCGGCGGCGCCAACTTTATCTTCATCACGAAGGACGGCAAGGTCGTAACACCGAAATCCAAGTCGGATTCCATTCTCCCGTCAGTTACAAGAAGAAGCCTGATGATCGTGGCAAAGGACATCCTCGGCCTGGAGACCGAGCAGAGAGAGGTCCTCTTCGAGGAGGTTCCCGAATTCGCGGAATGCGGACTCTGCGGGACCGCGGCTGTAATTTCTCCTGTGGGCAAGATCAATGACCACGGCAAAGAGATCGCCTTCCCGAGCGGCATGGAGGAAATGGGCCCGACCATCAAGAAGCTGTATGACACACTGACCGGTATCCAGATGGGCACTATCGAAGCGCCGGAAGGCTGGATCCACGAGATCAAATAACTGTCATCAGACCGGATACACAAGGAGACCGCGGCGCAAGTCCGCGGTCTCTGTTTCAACAGGTATTTCTGATCATGATCATTTCATGCAGGGAGGGCAAGACGCCATGCTGATCACAACGCTCTGTTATCTCGAGCATCGGGGGCATTACCTGATGCTTCACCGCACAAAAAAGGAAAACGACATCAATGAAGGCAAATGGATCGGCGTGGGCGGAAAGTTCAAAGACCGCGAGAGCCCTGAGGAATGCCTTCTCCGCGAGGTCTTCGAGGAAACCGGCTTCCGCCTGACGGGCTGGCGTTTCTGCGGCTTCATCACCTTCCTGCAGGTAGATTATGAGACCGAATACATGTGCCTCTACTCCGCGGATGGTTTCGATGCGCCGGAGAAGGATTCCCGGTTTATTCCGGCCGCGGAGCACCCTGCCTTTGCTTCGGAGGA
>CADBRP010000028.1 GCA_902797095.1 uncultured Eubacteriales bacterium
ATGCTGGGCGTGTATATCTCCGGGCATCCGCTGGAGGACTACCGGGAGATGATCTCGCAGATGACGACGCTGACCTCCAGACAGCTCGCGCAGGTGCTGGGCGATGAGGAGGACGGCATGGAGCAGACGCAGGCCGCCGAAGTTACAGACGGCATGGAAGCTGTGATGGCCGGCATCGTTACAGGAAAGAAAACGCTGATCACAAAAAACAACAAAATGATGGCGTTCCTCGATCTCGAGGATCAGCTGGGGACGGTCGAGGTGGTCGTTTTCCCGAATATATATGAAAGATATTCCGCTTTGCTGGAGGAGGACAGCATTGTTTCCGTTTCCGGCAGGATCAACTTCAAGGAAGGGGAAGTCCCGAAGCTCCTGGCGGACCGGTTCACGGATCTGAAGGAGCTGAAGCGGACCGGGGCGGCGCAGAGCGGCCTGGTGAAGATCCGCCTTCCTGAGGGGAATACAGAGCAGCTGCTGGAAAAGATCAGCAGCATAATGAGAAAATATCCCGGCAGATGTCAGAGCATCGTATATCTGCCCCCGGATAAGGAGCATCCAAAGGGAAGCTCCTTCAGGACCCGGCCCGAGCTTTGGGTCAGTCCCGGGGAAGGATTCCGGAAGGAGATGATCGCGCTGGTGGGAGAAGATAACTATAAAGGGGAGAGGTGACTTACATGAAAAGAATCGGAGTGCTTACAAGTGGCGGAGACGCGCCGGGAATGAACGCGGCGCTCAGAGCGGTGGTCCGTACAGGGTTGTCGCTTGATATGGAGGTTTACGGGATCAGCCACGGATTCGAAGGCCTGCTGGACGGCGAGATCGAAAAGATGGAGTGGCGGTCAGTGGGGGATATACTTCAGCGCGGAGGAACCATTCTCAGAACTGCCCGCAGCAAGCGCTTTCTTGAGGCGAAATGGCAGGACCACGCGATGAATATCCTGAAGGCTTTTGGGATCGAAGGCCTGGTGGTCATAGGAGGAAACGGTTCCTACACAGGAGGACTGAAGCTGGTGGACCGCGGAATGACGGTAGTCGGCGTTCCGGGAACCATCGACAATGACCTTGGATATACGGATTACACCATCGGGTTCGATACAGCTGTAAACACAGTGCTGACGCTGATCTCAAACATCAGGGACACGTCCACTTCCCACGAGAGAGCCACCGTGATCGAAGTCATGGGCAGGCACTGCGGCGATATCGCTCTTCACGCAGGACTGACAGGCGGCGCGGATTATATTCTGATTCCGGAGATTCCGGTGGATATCAATAAGGTCTGTATGGAGGTCCTGCGCGGCAAGCATGCCGGCAAGGGGCACAGCCTGATCGTAAAGGCGGAGGGCGTCGAGATCCCTACGGACGAGCTTGTGAAGACGCTGGAGGAAGTGACCGGAATGGAAACCAGAGCGGTCGTGCCGGGCTACATCCAGAGAGGAGGAAGCCCGACGGAGAGAGACCGGATGCTGGCGAGCCTGACCGGATCCAAGGCGGTAAGGCTTCTGTATGAGGACGCGCGCAGCAGCGCTGTCGGGATCAGCGGAAGCGAGATCATTGCCTGTGATCTGGAAAAGGCGCTGGAGATAAAGAGAGAATTCAATCAGCAGATATACGATCTGGCGGTCCTGCTTTCCTGAGCGCGGGGCAGGAACGCGGCGGATCCCGTGAGAGGACGGCGTTTGTGATATGTCAGGGGACAGAACGATACTGCATTGCGATATGAACGGTTTCTTCGCTTCTGTCGAGCTTCTGGACCATCCGGAGCTCGCGGACAGGCCGATGGCGGTCTGCGGAGATCCCAAAAGCCGCCACGGCATCATTCTCGCGAAGAATGAGATCGCGAAGGGCTTTGGCGTGGTGACCGCGGAGACTCTGTGGCAGGCGCGGAAAAAATGCCCTGATCTGCAGGTCGTGCCCCCGCATCATGAGAAGTATTCTCACTACAGCAGGCTGATCAACGGGATCTATCTGAAATATACAGATATGGTGGAGCCGTTCAGCGTGGATGAATCCTGGCTGGACGTAACCGCCAGCAGGAGGCTGTTCGGCACCGGAAGGGAGATCGCGGACCGGATCCGCGCGGAGGTGCGTGAGACATACGGACTTACGCTTTCTGCGGGCGTATCCTTTAACAAGATATTCGCGAAGATGGGAAGCGAGTACAAAAAGCCGGACGCCACAACGGAGATCACCAGAGAGAATTTCAGGGACATGCTCTGGCCGATGGATATCGGAGAGATGTTTTTTGTAGGGGAGGCGACCGCGAGAAAGCTTCGCGGATGCGGGATCCTCACCATCGGAGATCTCGCCCGGTTTGACCGTTCCGCGGTGATAAAGCTGCTCGGCAGACACGGCGGGGAAATACATGATTACGCCAACGGCCTGGATACCACCCCGGTTTCGCGGTATGACGAGCGTGAAAAGATAAAGTCCGTCGGAAACGGAACCACCTTCAGCAGAAACCTGCAGGGACCGGAGGATATCAGGGTGGCGGTCAGAGGACTTTCCGACACGGTGGCCACCCGGCTGAGAAGGCACCGCATGAAGGCCTTCGGCGTCAAGGTGGATATCAAGGACACGAAGCTGAGGACCATTTCCAGGCAGAAGCAGCTGGACAATCCGACAAATACCGCGGATGTGATCGCGGAGGAAGCCTTCGCCATCATATCAAGGGAGTGGAAGATGAGAGACCCCATCCGGATGCTGACCGTTACAGGCATCAATTTATGTGATGAGGATCAGGCGCAGCAGCTTTCCCTGTTCGCCGACGAGGACATACTCGCGGAGCGCGCTGAAAAAGCAGAGCGCGCTATGGATGAGATCCGCGCCAGATTCGGAAAGGGAAGCATCCGCTACGGCAGTGTGATCGGAAACGATATCGGCCTGGATCCGCTGAGTTCCCTGAAGAAGGAGGAAGGGTCATGACAAAAAAACAGAGAAGGATCCTCATAGCGGTCCTCCTGCTGGCGGGCTTCGCCGCTCTGGAGTTTCCCGGGATCCTGTTTGTCTGCTGGCGTATCAGGCCGTTTATCTTCGGCCTGCCTTTTCTCTATGGATATGTCCTGTGCGGATGGGTATATATGTGCTGCGTCCTGTTTTACGCGTGGAAAACAGGATGGGGGAAGCATCCCTTCCGCCGCCGCTGAGGGAGTGGTCAGTCAGCCTGCTTTTCCATAAGGGACTGATTGAACTTATATCCCACTCCTCTTACACTGGTTATATAACTGGGGCTGTCATCGTACGGCTCCAGTTTTTTTCTGAGCGTGCTGATGTAGACCATGACGGTTCTGGAATCATTTTCCATACAGCTGGTTTTCCATACCGATTCGAAAATCTGGGATGTGGGGAAAACCTTGCGCGGGTGTTCGATCAGAAGCTTCAGGATATCGAATTCCTTTGAGGTGAGATTCACCTCCTGCCCGCGGATCAGGCATTCATGGGATTCCAGGTCGAGCTTCATCTCGCCTGCCTCGAAGATCCGGGAAGCTGCCCGGGATTCCGCGTAAAGGGTATTCTGCCTGCGCAGATGCGCCTTGATCCTGGCGATCAGCTCTCCGGGCATGAAGGGCTTTGTGATGTAATCATCGCCGCCCGCGGACAGCGCTATGATCTTGTCGATCTCCTGGGTTTTCGCGCTGAGGAACAGGATCGGGGCGTTTGAGTACTTGCGGATCTCAAGGGAAAGCGCGGGACCCTCCGTATCCGGCAGCATTACATCCAGGATGATGAGGTCCGGATTCTGATTCATGACTGCTGACATCGTTTCCGCGCCGTTATAGGCGGACAGCGGGACGAAGTTCTCCTTCGTCAGGTATGAGCAGACCAGTTTGTTGATCGCCCGGTCATCATCGACGACCAGGATTTTTTCATTTGCCATGTATTACGCCTCCATATATAACGGGATCATAAATGAGAACGTGCTTCCCTGACCCCGGATGCTTTCCGCGAATATCTCGCCCTGATGGGCTTCGATGATCTCTTTGCTGAGCGTCAGCCCAAGGCCCCTGCCTTCGGTATCAGCGCCTCCATTATACCCCACGCGGTAGAATCTGTCGAATATATGTGAGATCTGGCTGTCCGGGATGCCGATTCCCTCATCCTGGACGTATACGATAAAGTATTCCTCCCGGTCATCCAGGCAGAATTTCAGATGGATCCGCCGGTTTTCGCCGGAGTACTTCACCGCGTTGTTCAGCAGGTTGGAAAGGACCTGGTTGATCCTTTCCAGATCTATGACGACACGGTATGATTCGGGGCGGTTCAGGGCCTGGTCGATGCTGACCAGGAATCCGTCCTGCTCCAGATCGGGAACATTCCGGCTTATCAGCGCGTCTATCACGTACCTGAGATCACAGGATTCGAAGTTGAATGTGAACTGGTTGGTTTCGAATTTGGAAAGCTGGTCCAGATCGTCGATCAGCTTTTTCAGAGTCATGGTCTTCGCCGTGATTATCTCCATGGCTTCCGATTTTTCCTCCTCGCTGCTCATGATCCCGTCCTGGATCGCGGTCAGATATCCCGCGATGGAGGTGATGGGCGTACGGAGCTCGTGGGAGATGTATGAGAGCAGGATGTTGCGGCGGCGTATCTCGTCGACCTTTTCAACCTCTTCGGATTTCATGTTTGTGACGTCACGGAGGGATCCGATCAGTTCAGAGGGCTCGCCCCCGGTATCTTTCAGGACGGTGCAGCTGAATTCGCACCAGAATTTTTCCCCGTTTTTGCGGTACAGCTCCAGCGCGGGGTATTCATCCCTCCTGAGGCGTCCTTCAAACAGATCCCGGATGTCCTCTGCAAAGGGCTTCGCCGTCATAGTAAAAAGCAGCCTGGGATCCATGTAGAATTCCTCCGGTGAATATCCGGTCAGATCCCTGATGGAGGGCGAAACGTATGAAAAGGCCGGTTCCGGTTTTGTCCTGTAATAGAAAACGGCTCCCCGGGAGTGCTCTACGATAGTCCGGTACAGGCTTTCGGTCAGGGACGATCTCGCCTTTGCGTAAGGAATATATACCGCCAGGATGCATATGTTGACAGTCGCTGAAAGAAAGACCTCCACCGGCAGAAAACTGAATGACAGACTGGAAAGAAGCTCGGCTACCGGCAGAACGGATTCGCTGATTCCCCAGAGGAGGAACACAGCCGCGGAAATAAGCCGCTCGGTGTTTCCCACATCCCTGGCGTGAATGACATTATAGCAGATGAACAGCGAAATGATGGCCTGGAAGACGGAGATCGGCAGGTAAAATGAAAGCAGCTGGAAATCGTATATCATGAAGATGACCGCCAGCAGCAGCATA
>CADBRP010000029.1 GCA_902797095.1 uncultured Eubacteriales bacterium
GTCCCAGTCGCAGACCGAGATCGGCCGCCGCAGGAAAAAGCCCGGAAGGCTGACGCCGACGAACTGGCCCGGACGGAAATCCACTGCACCCTTTTCCTGTTCCCGGGCTTCATGGTGAGTCTCCGCGTTCTCCGCCGGAACCATCTCCAGGACCATCTCGTGGATTCCTTCTGCTATTTTTCTGTTGTTAATGATCTCTGCTGTAAATTCCTTCATCTGTCTTTCCACCTATCGTTTATAGACGATGCGTCCGTCTTTTACCGTCATCAGGCATTTTCCGAAGACAGTCCTGCCCGCGAAGGGGGTGCTCCTGCCTTTGCTTAAGAAACTCTCAGGATCGACCGTGTACGGCGTTTCCAGATCCCATACCGAATACTCTTCCGGACCCGCGCCGTCAATTCCGAATCTCCGGTTCGGCGCCTCCGTCAGCATCTCCACAAGACGCTCCGCGGTGATGATCCCCTCCCTGACCAGGCTGGTGTAAAGAACCGGAAAAGCTGTCTCCAGGCCGACGATGCCGTAGGCGGATCCGGCGAATCCCCTGCTTTTCTCCTCCGCGCTGTGGGGCGCGTGGTCCGTGGCGATCATATCCGCCGTTCCATCGGACACGGCCTCCAGGAGCGCGTCGCGGTCCTGCTTTTCCTTGATCGGGGGATTCATCTTGAACCTTCCGTCATCTTCGCAGTCTTCAGCAGTCAGCGTGAGATAATGCGGCGCGGTCTCGCAGGTCACATCCAGGCCGGCGCGCTTCGCCTCCCGGATCAGGGCAAGTGACTCCGCCGTGGAAACATGGCACATATGATAGGGGCATCCGGTTTCCTCCGCCAGAAGAAGATCTCTCTCCAGCTGCCGCCATTCCGCGTCCCTGCTCTCCCTCGGATAGCGGCTGTCCTCGCAGTGCGCCACCGCGATGCTGCCCGCCGCCTTCACTCTCTGCATAGCCTCCCTCATGACGCCGTCGTCCATAACGCCGACCCCGTCATCGGAGAACCCCGCCGTAAAAGGAGCCATCGCTTCGATGTCCGCGACTTCCTCCCCATTCTCGCCCCGTGTCAGGGATCCCAGAGGATGCGTCCCGACGCGCGCGTCTCTTTTGATGATGTCCAGCTGCGCCTGCAGGTGCCGGAGGCTGTCCGGCACAGGATTCAGGTTCGGCATGGTCACGATGTGGGTGAAGCCGCCTGCCGCCGCCGCCATGGTGCCGGTCAAGATCGTTTCCTTATAAGAAAAACCCGGCTCTCTCAGATGAACATGTACATCTGTGAAACCGGGTAAAATGAAATATGAATCAAATAAATGAGGTGCCGCGCCGGAGGATTCCATTCGATCCTTCCATGCGCTGTCAAGTTCTGCAATTCTGACTGGTGCGATGAGCCGTCCCTTCATCTAAACCTCCGTTTTTTATCTCTCCGAAATCCCCGGGTCTCCGGGCATCCCTGTGTTTATACCATGACAGGACGGCCTGTGTCAAGGATATTCTTTCCATCACTTTCGTTTTTCCAGATAGTCCCGGATCTGCTGCGCGTCTTTGATCTCGAGGCCCTTTTCACCGGCAAGGGATTCCATATGGTGCGTGAACTCGTGGCGGAGCACCTCCCGCAGTTTCTCCGTGAGCTGAGCCTCATCCATCCAGCCGAACATCCGCTCGAAGGAACCATAATAAATTCTGATCATCCTGCCGATGGATGACCTGGAGTATTCACCCATGATCCAGAGATCCGGCCCGTAGGGACTGCGTTTTTCCTCCGGCACCAGAAGTATGCCGCCGTTCAGTTCCCTGTAAAACTCGGCCGGGAGTTCCTCCGCCAGCTGGTCCAGAATGTCTCCCATTCTGTCGATATCCATGCGGCGTTCTCCTTTTTACTCAAAAAGCAGGCCTTCCGCGACTTCATCGCGCACCGCTTTGCCTTTCAGCTCCCCGACCAGCGCCAGAGCGAATTCCATTGCCAGCGCGGGTCCTTTTCCTGTGATGATGTTCCCGCATACGGTCACGTTCTTTCCTGTGGCGATTCCTCCCTTGAGGGCGAATTCCATCCCCGGGTAGATCGTTGCGAGCTTCCCGTCAAGGATGCCGCAGTTTCCGAATACCATCGGCGCCGCGCAGATTGCCGCGACCTTCTTTCCCGCCTCCGCAAAGGCCTTGATCTGATCTGTGAGGCCTTTATGCGCGCCCAGATTGTCCGCGCCCGGAAGTCCTCCCGGAAGCACGATCATTTCGCACGCGCTGTAATCAGCGTCTTCAAAAAGCAGGTCCGCCTCGATGTTCACGCCATGGGTTCCGCGGACCATTTTCTCCCCGGTGACGGACACCGTCTTCGCGTCAGCTCCCGCCCGCCGCAGAACATCGACGACCGTCAGCGCTTCAACCTCCTCAAAGCCTTCTGCCAGATGGATCAGTACCATACCTGCACCTCCTGTGGTTTCATTGCATCTACTACCAGAATCTTACCACCGCGGACGGCGAAAATCAATTCTCCGGACGCCTATTCCACTGTCACGGATTTCGCCAGATTCCTCGGCTTGTCAACATCGAGACCTCTGGCGACACTGGAATAATAGCCGAGCAGCTGCAGCGGGATCACCGCCAGGCTGCCGGCGAAATGAGGATCGGTCTCCGGGACGTATATCGTGAAATTCACCGAATCCTCAACGCTGTAATTGCCGTTGGATGTAACGCCCATCAGATACGCCCCGCGGGCCTTGCACTCGGTCATGTTGCTGATGGTCTTTTCCAGGAGCTCATTCTGCGTCAGGACGCCTATCACCAGAATGCCGTCCTCAATCAGACTGATCGTTCCGTGCTTGAGTTCACCCGCAGCGTAAGCTTCGCTGTGAACATAGCTGACCTCCTTCAGCTTGAGGCTTCCCTCCAGGCTGACCGCGTAATCAAGCCCTCTTCCAATGTAGAAGATGTCACGGGCGTTTACATACTTCGACGCGAACCACTGGATGCGCCGCCTGTCCTCCAGGGCGCGCCCGATCTTGCCGGGCAGGGCCAGCAGCTCCTCCGCGTAATATCTCTGGCCGTTCTCATCGATCCTGCCCTTCGCGAAGGCGAGAGCCACCGCGAAGGCGTATATGGCCGCAAGCTGCGTACTGTAGGCTTTGGTCGTCGCCACCGCGATCTCCGGCCCGGCCAGGGTATAGAGCACATTGTCCGCCTCTCTGGCGATGCTCGATCCCACCACATTGACGATCGCCAGCGTCCTGATGCCCTGTTCCTTCGCCGCCCGCAGCGCAGCGAGAGTATCCGCGGTCTCCCCGGACTGGGAGATCACGATGACCAGGGCGTTCTCTTCAATGAGCATCTTCCTGTACCGGAACTCGGAGGCCAGTTCCGTACGCACCGGGATCTCCGCCAGATCCTCGATCACATACTGCCCCGCCATGCCCGCGTGCCACGCGGATCCGCACGCGGCGATATGAACGGAGGAAACGCTCTTCAGGTACTCCTCCGTCAGACCCGCGGCGGACAGGTCTATCGCGCCGTCCCTGATCACACTGTTCAGCGTGTCCCGTACAGCCGCGGGCTGTTCGTTGATCTCCTTGATCATGAAATGCTCATATCCGCCCTTTTCCGCGGCTTCCGCGTCCCAGGAGATGTGCACGGGTTCCATCTCCACCTCATCGCCGTTCAGGTCAAAAAAGTGCGCTTCCCCCGGCAGGAGCCTTACGGACTGGAAGTTCTCGATGTAATACACGTCCCGCGTATACTTCAGCACCGCCGGAACATCAGAGGCGAGAAAGCTCTCTCCGCCCGAGACTCCGATGACCATGGGGCTGTCCTTCCTCGCCGCATAGATCTCGCCCGGATGATCCCGGAACATCAGCGCCAGCGCGTAGGATCCCCGCACCCGGACCATCATGCGGTTGATCGCGTCGATGGGCCTTTCCTCCGGGTACTTCCGGTAATAGTAATCCACCAGTTTGATCGCGACCTCCGTATCCGTCGTGCTGTAAAAGGAGTAGTCGTGGCGCAGCAGCTTGGCCTTGAGTTCCTCATAGTTCTCGATGATGCCGTTGTGCACCCCGACGACAGCGGACTCCACCGGGCCGGAGGCGGACGCCTTCGCGTTCCCGCTCACGTGCGGATGCGCATTCGTCTGGGTCGGTTCCCCGTGGGTCGCCCATCTGGTATGGCCGATTCCGCACATCCCCGGGAGCGCCGCGCCCCCGTCGATCTTCTCCGCCAGATTCTTCAGCTTGCCGGTCGCCTTCACCACTTCGGCAAGCGCCTCTCCGTCCCGCACCGCGAGGCCCGCCGAATCATAACCCCTGTATTCCAGTTTAAACAGTCCGTCCAGCAATACCGGGGCAGCCGGCTGCTTTCCCGTGAATCCTACGATTCCGCACATGGTTTTTCTCCTTTCAGTTCCATCATCATCCTTCTTCCGAATTCCGCCGCGTCTTCGCGGATATGCTCCCTCGCCGCGATGGCCCCCGGGTCATTGGCGGTCCGGATCATGGCGAATTCAGGCGGCAGCAGAAAAGTCTTGTTCATATTCAGGCTGCTGATCAGCTGTTCCGCGACGATATCGCTCCCGCTGTAACCGGAAACGATGACCGCGTACAGCCTTTTCTCGTAAAACCGATGCGCCCTGAAGAGGGCTGTGAGCCGGTTTACAAAGGCAGTCAGGCTGGCGCTTATAGCGTCGTTGTAATTCGGGCAGATCATGACCAGCGCGTCGCATTCCAGAATCGCGGGATATACTTCCCGCGTGATCACTCCGCCGTAATAACAGCGGGACTCCTCGCCCATATGCAGGCAGGCCTCGTAGCTGCACCCCCTGCAGTCATGGATCTCGCCTTCATGCAGGCAGATCTCCCGGATCTCCGCGTCCGGCCCGATCCCCTCCTGTATCATATCCCACAGCATCAGCGTGTTTGACTTCGATGAATGCCCGGCGTGGAGCGCCAGGATGCGCGGATGTTTCAGCGCGGGCCTGCTGAAGCGCCCGATCCTTTCCGCCAGCTCGCGGACGGAGTCCCTGTAGGCGCTGTAATTGTCCGTTCCCAGGTTGCTGGCGATGATATTGAAGTTCCGAAGGGAAACAGTTCCCTCGACCAGCGGCCTCCCGGGAAAAGTGCAGCCCGCCCTGTTTGCCGCAAAGGCCAGATGCCTGGAAACGGACTTGGTGTACAGTTCGCTGCTCCCGTCTACGATGATTCCCGCCACGCTGCCGTCAAACATGTGCCGGTCTGTCCGGATCATCTTCAGCATGCTGCAGTATTCCAGATTGATCCCCGATTCCCCCAGCTCGATGGCAAACAGCAGCCTGCGGTCCCTCAGGTCCGCGTTTCCGATCTCTTCGATCGTTTCCAGCAC
>CADBRP010000030.1 GCA_902797095.1 uncultured Eubacteriales bacterium
AAGCTTTCGTTTCTTCTCCAAAGACAGAGAACCGTCCCCTGTCTTTGGAGAACCGTCCCCTGTCTTTGTCCCCCGGCTTTGAAAACGTCCCCACTGTCTCATTTTTATGTGCTATGATAGGGAAAAGCTGCTTACGCACGATCCGGAGGAAACCATGCCCCTTCTTGAAATGAAAAACATCAGAAAAGCATTTAACGGCGTCTACGCGAACGAGGATATCAGCCTCAGCGTTGACCGGGGAGAGATACACGCCCTGCTCGGTGAGAACGGCGCGGGCAAAACGACGCTCATGAATATCCTGTTCGGCCTCTATGCGGCTGATGGAGGCGAGATCCTGTGGAAGGGACGGAAGGTGCATTTCCGGTCTCCGAAGGAGGCGATCGCCGAGGGAATCGGCATGGTGCAGCAGCATTTTTCGCTGGTGAACCGCATGACGGTTCTCGACAATGTGATCCTGAACCTCGAGGGAAATTCTTTTGTCCTCAAGCGCGATCAGGCAAAGACGAGACTTCTTGAACTGGCCGGAAAATACGGTCTTCACGTGGATCCGGACGCGCTGGTTTCGGATCTTACGGTCGGCGAGCGGCAGCGCGTGGAGATTATCAAGGCGCTGTACAGAAATGCGGAGCTTCTGATCCTCGACGAACCCACAGGCGTGCTCACACCGCAGGAGACGGCGCATTTCTTCGAGGTATTAAGAAATCTCCGCAGGGAAGGCTACGGGATTATCATTATTACCCACCGGATGAGCGAGATCCTCGCGATCAGCGACAGGGTGACGATCCTAAGGGACGGGAAAAAGGCCGCGGATCTCGTGACGTCTGAGACAAACGCGGCAGAGCTTTCCATGTACATGATCGGGCGCGAGCTTTCCGAAGAGAGAAAGGCCGGCGGGGCGCCGGGAACAGAAACCCTGTTCGAACTGAAAGGGGCGTCTGTCCACCACAAACACGGAAAATCTTTCGCGCCGGCATACCTGGCCGTCAGGAAGGGAGAGATCCTCGGGATTGCCGGCGTCGAGGGGAACGGTCAGAAGGATCTTGCGGAGCTGATTACCGGAATCCGGAAGCCCTCCTCGGGGAGCCTTCTGTTCAAAGGAGAAGACATCTCCCATATGTCGGTGAAGGAGCGCTACAAAAGGGGGATCTGTTATATCTCGGATGACCGGCAGACGGACAGCCTCGTAACAGACATGAGCATTTCGGAAAATCTGGTGCTGCGGGACTTCGCCGCGGAGCCGTTTGCGAAAAACGGGATGATCCGGAAAGGCGCGCTTCTGAAAAACGCGGCTGAGAAAATGGAGAAATACCAGATCCGCGCTTCGGGAAGGACAGGCGCGGCGACTCCGGTGAGGCTTCTTTCGGGAGGAAACCAGCAGAAACTGATCATCGCAAGGGAGCTGGCCGACGACGCGGAGCTTATTGTCGCGAGCCAGCCGACCAGGGGACTTGACATCGGCGCGACGGAGTTTGTGCGCGGGCTTCTCAGTGAGGCGAGAGACGCAGGAAAAAGCGTCGTCCTGATTTCGGCGGATCTGGAGGAGATCATGCTGCTCAGCGACAGGATCGCGGTGCTGTTCGGCGGAAAGATCGTCGGAGTCCTTGACCGTGAGGAGGCAACAGTCCGGAAGCTCGGACTTCTGATGGGCGGTGTTACGGAGGATGAAACATGACCGGACATAAAACGAAACCGATCCGGATACTGATACAGGCACTGATCATCACGGTGATCACACTGCTTCTGGCAGCGGGGCTTATCATCGCGTGCGGGGCGGATCCGCGCGAGGCCTGCCAGCTGTTCGCGAAGGGGATCTTCGGATCGGGACAGGGCTTTGCGGAGATCTTTGTGAAGGCGTGCCCGCTGATCCTTACCGGACTTGGCTGTGCGGTTGCCTATCAGACCGGGTTTTTTACGATCGGGGCAGAAGGCCAGTTTTATATGGGAGCGCTGACGGCGACGATCGTTGTCCTGAAATTCCAGGAGTCGCTTCCGGGTCCGGCTGTGATCATCATGGCGGTCATCACCGCATTTGTCAGCGGCGGGATCTGGGCTTTCATCGCGGCGGTGTTCAAGGCGAAATTCAACATTTCCGAGATCATCGTGACAATCATGCTGAATTATATCGCAGTCAATTTCCTGGGTTATTCCGTAAGGGGATATCTTCAGGATCCGGAAGGGCATGTGCCCCAGTCGGCGAAGGTGATCAAAGAGGTTCAGCTTCAGAGCCTGATCCCGGCGACAAGATTTCACGCGGGAATCGTGATTGCGTTCGTCAGTGTCGCCGTTATCTGGTTTCTTATGAAAAAGACGACAGTCGGGTACGCGCTGAAAGCGGTGGGATACAATAAGCGGGCAAGCGGCTGCGCCGGAATCCCGGTGATGAAGAATATCATTCTCTCCGCGGTCTTAAGCGGCGGTCTGGCCGGCCTTGCGGGCATCATAGAAGTTCTGGCAACGCAGAAGAAGCTCATCGAGGGAATCTCCGGAGGGTGCGGCTATACGGCGGTGCTGATCGCGCTGATCGCTTTCAATAACCCCATAGGCGTGCTGTTTGTCTCGATCTTCTACGCGGCCATGGAGGTCGGCGCGGGTTCCATGCAGCGAAAGCTGGGCGTGCCTTCGGCGATCGTTGATATCCTGATCGGGGCAGTCGTGATCCTGATTCTCGCAAGAAAAATATTTGTCCCACGAAACTTAAAGGAAGGGAGGGATTGACGGATGTTAAGCAGCATTTTCACATTAAGTTTCCTGACAGCCTTCCTGTCTGCGGCGGTTCGTCTCGCGGTGCCTCTTATGTACGGAGGACTCGGGGAGACGGTCGCCGAGAAATCCGGAATTCTGAATATCGGAATGGAAGGGGTCATGCTGTCCGGCGCGTTTTTCTCATTTGCGGGCGCGTGGTATTTCGGGGGTCTTCCGGCCGGAATTCTGGCGGGGATTCTCGGAGGGATCGCGGTCAGTGTGATCCACGGGTTCTTAAGCATTGAGCTCGCGCAGGACCAGTCCGTCAGCGGACTTGCCCTCAACATGGTGATGCTGGGGGTGACGAGCTTCCTCTACAAACTGATGTCGGAGGGACAGCCCCATCAGACCGTTCCGATGTTCAGCGCGGTGAAAGTGCCGGTTTTAAGTGAGATCCCGCTCATCGGCAGCGCGTTTTTCAACTGCGATATTCTGACGTATGTGCTCTATGCCCTGGTGATCCTGGCATGGCTGTTCTACAAAAAGACGAACGCGGGGCTTTCGTTTATCGCTGTCGGGGAGCATCCGATGGCAGCGGAATCGGCTGGCATCAATGTAAAGAAATACCGCTGGGCAGCACTTATCGTCAACGGGGCTCTCGGGGGGATCGGCGGGGCGTCGCTGGTCCTTTCGCAGCTCGGCGTCTTCACGGAAAACATGATCTCAGGGAGAGGATATATCGCTCTCGCGACGGTGATCCTCGGGAGATATACGCCGTTCGGAATGTTCGGCGCGGCGCTTCTCTTCGGCGCGGCGAATGCCCTCCAGATCCGGCTGCAGACGATGGGGATCGGCATTTCACCGTATATTCTCGGAATGCTGCCCTATCTGAT